>NZ_JBRRCR010000016.1:0-66400 GCF_056759115.1 Stenotrophomonas sp. STEN087
GTTCAGGTAGGGGGGCTGGGGGGGGGGCGGGCCCCCCCCCCCCCGCACACCCCCGCACCCCCAAAACCACCGAGGCCGGGGGTGGGGGGGGGGGGGGGGGGGGGGGGGGGGGGGGCCCAGCCCGCCCCCCCCCCCTCACCGGCCCCCACCCCGCCTTCGACAGTTGTCCGCGATCTGCCGGAACGGCGTTCTGGTCTGGTGGGTGTCGACCGTTGGTCGGCACGGGGTCGGATCCCGTTGCTGCGCAACGGGCTCTGACCCCAGATCCATTTCGATATCTGACAGATGTGCCGACCAACGGTCGGCACCCACCAAAAGCAGCAGTTGCCCACAGCCGCGTGAACCTGTCGAAGGCGGGGTACTGTGGGTTTGCGGGGTGTGAGCCGCATGGATGCGGCGACCAAGCCCCCATGGATGGGTTTACGGCGTCCCGCAAACCCACAGTGCCCCGCCATCCCACGGAATGCCGCTTCGGCTCTTGATCTTCAGGTTGCCGGCCAGCGGCCGGCACTACCAGCAGGTGCAGGGCTGCAAGCCCTGCCGAACCCCCCACTACGGTAGGGTGGAGCGGATGCCGCGCTGCAGCTTGGCTAACCCGCGCATTTGATTACACTTGAAACTTGTTTGCCCACGACTCCGGACACCCACCCATGAAGCTTGGTTCTTTGAAGGAAGGCGGCCGCGACGGCACCCTGATCGTCGTCTCGCGTGACCTGCGCCTCGGCGTCCGCGCCACCGGCATTGCCGCCACCCTGCAGCAGGCCCTGGAAGACTGGAGCCACATCGCCCCGCGCCTGAACGCCCTGTACGAATCGCTGAACGCCGGCGACGCCGATGGCGTGTTCGACCTCGACCCGCAGGCCCTGGCCGCGCCGATGCCGCGCGCCTATGAATTCGTCGATGGCAGCGCCTACCTCCCGCACGTCGAGCGCGTGCGCCGCGCCCGTGGCGCCGAGGTGCCGGAAAGCTTCTACACCGACCCGCTGATGTACCAGGCCACCAGCGCCGGCTTCCATGGCCCGCGCGATGCGGTCAAGGTGGTCAGCGAGGAGTACGGCATCGACCTGGAAGCCGAGATCGTGGTCATCACCGATGACGTGCCGATGGCCGCCACCCCGGAACAGGCCGCCGGCCACATCCAGCTGGTCGGCCTGGTCAACGATGTCTCGCTGCGCAACCTGATCCCGGGCGAACTGGCCAAGGGCTTCGGCTTCCTGCAGTCCAAGCCGCGCTCGGCGCTGTCGCCTGTGTTCGTCACCCCCGATGAGCTGGGCACTGCCTGGCAGGACAGCAAGGTGCACCTGCCGCTGCTGACCCACATCAACGGGAAGTGGTTCGGTGCGCCGGAAGCCGGCGTGGACATGCAGTTCAACTTCGCCCAGCTGGTCGCGCATGCGGCCAAGACCCGTCCGCTGGGCGCCGGCACCATCGTCGGCTCGGGCACCATCGCCAACGAGGACACCAGCAAGGGCGCTTCCTGCTTCGCCGAACAGCGCGTGGTGGAAACCCTGCGCGACGGCAAGCCGAGCACGCCGTTCATGTCCTTCGGCGACGTGGTGCGCATCGAGATGCTCGACGCCGCCGGCAACAGCATCTTCGGTGCGATCGAACAGCGCATCGAGCAGGCGGCCAGGCCCTGAGCGTGGAGGCGGCGATGGACATCCTGGTTGACGACGGCCCGGTCGACGACGGCCTCGTGCTGTACACCTACTGGCGATCCAGCGCCGCCTACCGCGTGCGCATCGGCCTGCAGCTGAAGGGTCTGGCCTGGGAGGGCCGGCCGGTGCACCTGGTGCGCGACGGTGGCGAGCAGCATGCCGACGCCTATGCCGCGCTCAACCCGCAGCAGCTGGTGCCCACCCTGCTGCATGACGGGCATGCGTTCACCCAGTCGCTGGCGATCCTTGAATACCTCGATGAGCGCTACCCGCAGGTGCCGCTGCTGCCGGCCGATGCGGTCGGCCGCGCGCGGGTGCGGTCACTGGCCCAGCTGGTGGCCTGCGACATCCATCCGATCAACAACCTGCGGGTGATGCAGTACCTCGAACGCCGCCTGGAAGCGCCGGCCGACGCGCGCACGCAGTGGACCCTGCACTGGATGTCTGAAGGCTTCGCGGCGATGGAAGCGATGCTCGCGGACAGTGCGGATACCGGCGTGTTCTGCCACGGTGACCGCCCCGGCCTGGCCGACATCTGCCTGCTGCCGCAGCTGTACAACGCGCACCGCTTCGGTCTGGACCTGGCGCCATACCCGACCCTGCGCCGCATCGAAGCGGCCTGCCAGGCGCTGGACGCCTTCGACCGCGCCCGCCCGGAAAACCAGCCCGACGCAGGCTGATCGTCGGTCCCTGCCTGTCCTGCCCGCGCATCCCGCTCGATACCGGGGAGGATGCCGCGGCAAACCCGTGCGTAGGTAGAATCGCCATTCCGGCGCGCCGCACACCGCCGGTACAACCGGCGACTGGCAAGGACAATCAATGAAAAGGCTGTTGGCGGTGCTGCCCGCGCTCGTACAGAGCTGGGGGTTGGGAATGCTGCTGGTCGGCGCACTGGCAGCCTTCACCGTTGGCGTTGGGCTGGGTGGCTACGGCGTGCTGGCGGGCTATGTGGCGGTCGCGGTCATGGCAGCGCTGGCTTACAGATCGCGTGTACCCCTGGGGCACGACCGCTGGAACATCCTGATACCGATCCTTGCCTGCTGTGCAACGGGTGCGTGGGGATTCGCGTTCAACTCGAGCCAGCCAAGTGATTTCGGCGTCTACTACCGCTGTGGTGTCGGCGCAACATCGTCGATGGTGCAGTGGCTGGATAAATGCCAGTCCGCGTATCTTGCCGACAACAGCACCTACTGGCTGCGTTCGTACTTCTATTCCACGCTTGTCGGGCGCATCTTCGGCGAGGGCTACGCGTGGTTCAAGGTCAGCAACATCGGCCTGCACTGCGCGACGCTTCTACTGTGGTACTTCGGCGTCAGGCGAAATCTTGGCGGCAGAGCGGCGGCGCTCGCCACGCTGTTGCTCGCACTGTATCCAGAGTATTGGTTCACCACGACCCTGGTAACCACGGACAACGCCGCGGTGCTGGCCATCGCCGCATTCCTCCTGCTCATACCCGGGCTCGAGGGCAAGTGGCCCGTCGCCCTGTTCTCGGCGCTGGCCATTGCCGCCATCGCGTTCCTGGGAAACCAGCTGAGATCGATCGGCACGATCTTCGTCGTTGCATTGCTGCTGTGGGCCCTGTGCAGGAGTATTGCGCAGCGACGGTTGGCCCTGGTGACGTTGCCGATGGCGTCGATCATCTGCTTCTTCGCAATGACGGCTGCTTTCAACAAGGCAAATCCGACAGGCCTGCCCGACCTGGTCGAGCCGATGCGCGCGCTTTCCTCCATCGACTTCAGTTCCGACCAGAACTTTGCGGTGAACTACAGGTGGGCAGAGCACTTCTGGACGGCAACCCCGGAATCAGCCCGGTTCGCCAACACGGCCTACAAGGTGTCCACGGAGTTTTCGTCGGGTTTCTGGGATTGGCCCGGCTATCTGTTCAGAAAATCACAGGTTGTTTTTGCAGGTTCCGGCTACTACGGCCTGTCAGCCTTCAACTATCCGCCTGGCAATCCGGATTCCCTGGACAATGGCGTGCTCAGTGACATCCCGTTCGATTCCGCGCTGTTTCCCTGGCTGGGTCTGGTCGTGTTCGCCGGTCTGAGCCTGTCGGTGGCAGGGGTGTTGAAGACGAAGCTTGAGGGTCTTCCGCTGGCCTGCCTCATCTTCGTGGGTGCATTCGCGCTGATGGTGATCGGTGCGGGCGAGTCTCAGGCCAGGTACAGCGTCGTGATTGCGCCGGCGTTGTCGCTGCTCGCTGCGATGTCTGTGTTCGCCCGTGACAATGCGGATGGCCCCACGGGCAACCGTCGTCGTTACCTGGTGGGTGGAGCAGGGATCGTTGTCGTCTATCTGCTGGTTACCCTGGTGTCCGCCGTTCTGCCCTCGGCGGCAGACGTCATGAAGGGTGTCAGGCTTCTGCCGGCGGGAGCCAGCGCACCGGGTGCGTGCCAGCGCTCCGATGCCGTCCTGTCGCTGGATGAAAAGCGCGCACGGATCGATTTCAAGGACGGAAGCACCTGCGCCGTGCTTTCCATTCCCGTCAGATCGGACGCCACGTCGGTTGGCTTCTATGTCAGTGGATCGACGTTCCCCTTCAAGTTCGAAGAGCGTCCGCAGTCGCCGGTCTCATACACGCTGTACTCCAATGGCGTGGGCATTGCTTCGGGAAGCATGGGGCGGCAGACGGTTCGATGGGTCGAAGCCTCCCTTGCCAGCCCGCACGAAGGCGTGGTGCACCTTCGATTGGACAGAACGGCGGAGGCCGGGGCGGATTACGTCGAGGTGTCGCTGATCCGGCCATCTGTCCAGTAGGTTCCACCGACGACCGCAGCGGGAGAGGGTTCGCTACGGAGATGTCAGGCTACAGGCGCCCTGCAATCCCATCCCCAGCGACTTCATGTATCCGCCGCAGGTCATCGCGGAACAGCCGGTAGGCCTCCTCACGCCGGGCGTCGTCGCCTTGCCGCAGCACCCACGCCGGGTGCACGGTGGCATAGCCGCGGGTGCCGTCTTCCAGCGTGTGCCAGCGACCGCGGTCGCGTGACAGCTGGAAGCCTGCGCCGAACACCGAGGAAGCAGCGGTCGCGCCCAGGCAGACGATCACCTGTGGCCGCACCCGCGCGATCTCGCCCAGCAGCCACGGCTGGCAGGCCCGCACATGGCGGCTTTCGGGGCGCTTGTGCAGGCGCACCTTGCCGCGCCGCTCATGGTGGAAGTGCTTCACCGCATTGGTCAGGTACAGCGTGGCGCGGTCGATGCCGAGTTCGGACAGTGCCCGGTCCAGCAGCTGGCCGGCCGGGCCCGCGAAGGGACGGCCGCAGAGATCCTCGGTATCGCCGGGTTGTTCGCCGATCACCATCACCCGTGCATCGGCCGGGCCCTGGCCGAACACCACCTGGGTGGCCGGTTCCCACAGCGGGCACTGGCGGCAGCCGGCGGCCTGCTGGCGCAGGGCATCGAGGCTGTCCGCACCTGGTCCTGAGGGCGGCAGGGCCGGTCGCTGCGGAATCTTCCGCTGCGGAGCCTGCGCCGGCCGGTCGTGCATTTCCTGCACGCGGTCGGCGGCATCGCGCACCAGCCCCGGCAGCAGCTGCGCTTCGGGCAGGTGGCGCCAGTACCGTGCCGGCATCTCCTGCAGCATCATCCGGGTATTCAAGCGGGCCGGGTTGAAGATGCTGGCGTAGTAGGTCTGCCACAACGATTCGCGCGCATCCTCGGCCGGTGCATCTTCGCGACGGGCACCGGGCCCGAAGGCCAGGGCCTGGCCATCCCAGTACACGCTGCGGCCAGGGGTGAGGATGGCCCAGCGCATGCCGGCGAAGCGGCGCGCGAAGAACGGCGCGACGCGCTCGACGATGTGGTGGTCCGGCTCGAACCACGCAATGAAGGCATCGGTCTGCCCGGGCACTTCGCGGAAGCGCACGAAGGCCTTCATCTTGTGGGTGTCGCGGCGCACCGCCTGGGCCAGTGCCATCGCCCGCAGCACGTCGGCATCGGCCGGGTTGGACAGCACGCTGCGCTCGCCATGGGCGATGCGCCACAGCAGCCGGTACAGCAGGGCCAGGCGCTGCGGCTCGCGATGGCACAGGCAGGTCGCCGCCAGCTCCATGAAATCGCGCGGCACGCTGGGCGCGCTGGCGTCGGCGGGCAGGGGAGCACCCTGCACCGATGGCGCGTCCAGCAGCGAGGCCTCGCTGCCTTCCAGCCAGTCCAGCTGCGCCGGTGCCACGCCGCGCAGCAGCGCCTCGCGCGCGGCATCGCGCCAGGCGTCCAGCGACCACGGCGGGTTCACCCGCAGCGACCAGCGCTGTGCGTCAGGCGGCGGGCGGTGCATCAAACAGCGAGCCCTGTCGTGGCCGCGGCGCCAGCTGTGCGCGCAACGCCGCCGGATCATCCAGCGCCTTGCGCGGGTGGTGGTCGGCCAGCAGCACGAACGGCAGCAGCTTGCTCATCGGGGCCTTCAACCGGGCCACGTCGGCCACCCGCAGGCGGCCGTGCCGGCGCGCCATCAGCACCCGCTTCACGTTGCGAACGCCCAGCCCGGGCACGCGCAGCAGCAGTTCCTTCGGCGCGCGGTTCAGGTCCACCGGGAAGCGCTCGGGGTGGCGGATCGCCCAGGCCATCTTCGGGTCGATGTCCAGGTCCAGCATGCCGTCCTGGGTGGTATCGGTGATCTCCTCCACGCCGTAACCGTAGAAGCGCAGCAGCCAGTCGGCCTGGTACAGGCGATGCTCGCGCTGCAGCGGGGGCGGCTGCAGCGGCAGCTGGCGGCTGGCATCGGGAATGGGGCTGAAGGCCGAGTAATACACCCGGCGCATGCGGTAGTTGCCGTACAGCGCGTCGGCACTGGCCAGGATCTGCTGGTCATTGGCCCCGTCGGCGCCGACGATCATCTGCGTGCTCTGCCCGGCCGGGGCGAAGCGCGGCGGGCGAGGGCGCGCGCTGCGGGTGGCCGTTGGCGCGACCACGGCCGGCGCCTTGCGTGCTTCCTTGGCTTCCTCGATGCGCCAGCGCAGTTCGCCCATCGCGCCGCGGATCGAGTGCACGGTCTTTTCCGGCGCCAGCGCACTCAGCCCGGCCTCGGTGGGCAGTTCGACGTTGATCGACAGGCGGTCGGCGTAGCGACCGGCGCTGGCCAGCAGCTCCGGCGACGCCTCGGGAATGGTCTTGAGGTGGATGTAGCCGGCATAGCGGTGTTCCTCGCGCAGCTGCCGCGCCACTTCCACCATCTGTTCCATGGTGTAGTCGGCATTGCGGATGATGCCGCTGGAAAGGAACAGGCCCTCGATGTAGTTGCGCTTGTAGAAATCCAGGGTCAGCGCGACCACTTCGTCCACGCTGAAGCGCGCCCGCGGCACGTTGCTGGACACGCGGTTCACGCAGTAGGCGCAGTCGTAGACGCAGAAGTTGGTCAGCAGGATCTTCAGCAGCGACACGCAGCGGCCATCGGGCGTGTAGCTGTGGCAGATGCCCATGCCTTCGGTGCTGCCGATGCCGCCGCTGGCGCGCGAGTCGCGCTTGCCCGCGCCGCTGGAGGCGCAGGAGGCATCGTACTTGGCGGCGTCGGCGAGGATGGCCAGCTTGCGGATGGTTTCCATTGAGGAAACCTACGGACAGGCAGTCTCATTGGATGAGACCGCCCCTTAACCCTTCAGAAAAAAGGGGACGGAGGGGATTAAGTCGTTTGTGCACAAACGACTTAATCCCCTCCGTCCCCTTTTTGCATCAGAAGCCGTGGGTGATGCTGGTCTGGGTGGGCGAGGAGAAATCCGCGTACGGATCGTGCTCGCCGCTGCCACCCTCGGACAGGCGGAACTTCAGGGCCAGGCCGTCGCGCGAGTCGGCCGCGCGCAGTGCTTCCTCCTGCTCGATCACCCCGGCCTTGGCCAGGCGGAACAGGCACTGGTCGAAGCTCTCCATGCCTTCCTCCAGCGACGACTCCATCGCCGCCTTGATCTCGTGTACCTGGCCGCGGCGCAGCAGGTCGCGGATCATCGGCGTGTTGATCAGCACCTCGGTGGCCGGCAGGCGACGGCCCTCCTTGTTCTTCACCAGGCGCTGGCTGATCACCGCACGCAGGTTCAGCGCCAGGTTCATCAGCACGTTCTTGTGCGCGCTTTCCGGGAAGAAGTTGAGGATGCGCTCGATGGTCTGGTCGGCGTTGTTGGAGTGCAGGGTGGCCAGGCACAGGTGGCCGGTCTCGGCGAAGGCGATGGCCGCCTCCATCGTCTCGGCATCCAGGATCTCGCCGATCAGGATCACGTCCGGCGCTTCACGCATCGCGTTCTTCAGCGCGTTGTGGAAGGCATGGGTGTCCAGGCCGACCTCGCGCTGGTTGACGATCGACATCTTGTGCTTGTGCAGGTACTCGATCGGATCCTCGATGGTGAGGATGTGTCCGGTGGTCGTACTGTTGCGGTGGTCGATCATCGACGCCAGCGAAGTGGACTTGCCCGAGCCGGTGGACCCCACCACCAGCACCAGCCCACGCGGGGTCATGATGACGTCCTTCAACACCTGCGGCAGGTTGAGCTCTTCGATGCTCGGAATCCGGCTGCGGATGGCGCGGATGACCATGCCGACCTCGCCCCGCTGCTTGAACACATTGACACGGAAGCGCCCGGCATCGGCCAGGGCGATGGCCATGTTGAGTTCCAGCTCGCGCTCGAACTGGGGCACCTGGCCCTCGTCCATCAGCGAATAGGCGATTTTCTTGACCATGCCCGGCGGCAGCCCGGTGTTGCCGAGCGGGTACAGCTTGCCCTCGATCTTGATGTAGACCGGCGCACCGGTGGTCAAGAACATGTCCGAAGCGTTCTTTTCGGTCATCAGCTTCAGGAAGTAGCCGATATCCATTGCGAATTTTCCCCAACGAAACTGCCGGCGCCCGTTGCAAGCACGGTGTCGGCTTGACGACAATGGCCGTGAACCGACAACCGGTACGGCCTCCCCAATGAAACGACTTAGCTTCGCACGAATGCGCCACAGCCTGTATGTGATGGCGTTTGCATTCGCACTCTCTGCTCCCGTCTGGGCGCAGGATGGCGCACAGGAACTGGCCCAGGCCCGGCAGGCGGTGGACAAGGCCACCCAGGCCGATGCCGACCAGTACGCCCCGGACCTGATCAGCCTGGCCCGCCAGGGCCTGGAGCAGGCCCAGCGCGCCGCCGGCGACCGCCGCGAGCGCAAGAATGCCCCGGCACTGGCCCTGCGCGCCGCTGCCGACGCCGACCTGGCCCGTGCCCGCAGCGAGGAAGCCACCGCCACGGCCCAGCTGCAGCTGCGCCGCAACGAGGTCAACCAGCTGCAGCGCCAGCTGTCGACCGGGGAGGACCGCCGATGAAGTCGATTTCCGCCCTGGCCCTGGCCACCGCGCTGGCCCTGCCGGCCCTGGCTGTCGCCGCCGACAACCCGATGGTCGGCCAGCTGAGCCAGCGCCTGATGAACATCCAGGCCAATCCCGACACCGCTGAGCTGGCTGCCTTCGAGCGCATGCAGGCCCAGCAGGCCATTGCCACCCTGGACAAGGCCAAGCGCCGCGACCAGGAACTGGCCACCTACCTGGCCGAGCGCCGGGTCGAGATTGCCGAAACCAGCGTGCGCGCCGCCCTGGCCGCCCGCGAGGTCGACCGCCTGGACCGCACCCGCAGCGACCTGCTGATCGAAGCCAGCCGCCGCGACGCCGCCCGTGCCCGCCAGGAAGCCGAACAGCTGCGCATGCAGGCGCAGATGCAGGCCGAGGAGGCCGAGCGCCTGCGCCAGGCCGCCGAAGCCGAGACCCTGGCCCGCCAGGACGCCGAGAACGCCCTGACCAGCGTGGCTGGCAAGCAGCAGCAGCGCCTCAGCTCGGCCCAGCAGAACGCCGCCAAGCTGGCGCGCGAGGAAGCCGAGCTGGTGTCCGGGCAGAAGCTGCCGGGCTCGAAGTTCGACGCCCGCGGCGAGGTCTTCACCCTCGGCGGCGACGCCTTCGGTACCGGTGCGGCCAGCCTGTCCGGCGGTGCGAAGAACCAGGCCAAGGCCCTGGCCGAGTACCTGAACATCGGCAAGAAGGGCCGGGTCCGGATCGAGGCCTATGACAGCGCCAATGGCGTCGGCCAGAAGCGCGCCGAAGCCCTGCGTGATGCGCTGGTCTCAGCCGGTGTCGCCAGCAGCCGGATCCAGGTCAGCGGCAAGAAGGCAGCGTCCACCAAGGCACGCTCGGCCGAGGTCATCGTCGCCCCGTAATTGCTTGAATTCGTTTGTTTTTCGTTGCATTGAGCATTCAGCCTGAACCCCGCCCCGGCGGGGTTCGGTCTTTTTGTCGCGGGGGTCTTGTACCCGGCCCGGAGCAGGCGTAGGGTCAATCGTCCGGGACGCAATGCCGCGGACCGGACGATGGGAGGGCCGGGCCGATGAAAGCAGGGCGCGAACCGCAGCAGACCGACGTGCGCAGGCCAGTGTCGCAGGTCGTTGTGGGCACCCATGTGGCAATCGACCGGCGCTCCTCCATGAACAACGCCCCGTGCCTTGCGGCCGGGGCGTTCGTGTATCTGTCGAAGGAGGTCCATCATGTTTGAAGATCAGCCCCAGAGCGAGATCGACGCCCGTCGCGCGCGTGATCCGGAGTTCCGGGCACTCCATGACCAGCACCGCAAGTTGAACAAGAAGTGCATGGACGCGGAGTTGGGTGTACTCCCGATCGATGATGTCACCCTGGGTCGCATGAAGCGCGAGAAGCTGCTGGCCAAGCAACGCCTTCTGCGTATGTACGAAACACCGCTCGCAACGACGTCCCCCACGCACTGACGCTCCGGTCGCGCCGGGAACGGCGTGACCCGGCCAACGATGGCCTCGCGGTTGCCGGCAACGGCGGCCGCGCCAAGGCACCACAGGCGGTGGTGCCTTGGCTCGCAGGCAACGGCCTGCACCCGTGCATACCCTCAGTCCACCGATGCGGGCGGTACTGGTCTCCTCGTCGATCCGGGGCCGTCCGCATCCCCTTGGGCCGCCAGCCGGGCGCTCATTGCCCTAGCAGGTGCCGACCTCGCTCTGGTAAGTGCCGACCTCGCCCTGGTGGGTGCCGACCGCTGGTCGGCACGCCAGCGGCTCCTGACTTTCGCAGCCATCCGGCGGATAATCATCTGTCCGGCCCAGCGTGGCGCGAAGCGAAGTTTCCGAATGCCCATCCATTCCTCCGTCCTCGAACTCATCGGCCAGACCCCCATCGTCAAGGCCCAGCGCCTGGATACCGGTGTCTGCGAGCTCTACCTGAAGCTCGAGAACGCCAACCCGGGCGGATCGATCAAGGACCGCATCGGTCTGTCGATGATCGAAGCAGCGGAACAGCGCGGCGACCTCAAGCCCGGCGCGACCCTGGTCGAAGGCACTGCCGGCAATACCGGCCTGGGCCTGGCACTGGTGGCGCAGCAGAAGGGCTACAAGCTGATCCTGGTCGTGCCCGACAAGATGAGCCGCGAAAAGATCTTCAACCTGAAGGCGATGGGCGCCGAAGTGCGCCTGACCCGTTCGGACGTGGCCAAGGGCCACCCGGAGTACTACCAGGACCTGGCCAAGACCATCGCCGACCAGACCCCGGGCGCGTACTTCATCAACCAGTTCGGCAACCCGGACAACCCGGCCGCGCACGAATTCGGCACCGGCCCGGAAATCCTCGAGCAGATGGGCGGTGACCTCGACGCCATCGTGTTCGGCTGCGGCAGCTCGGGCACCATGACCGGCCTGTCGCGCGCCTTCGCCACGCTGTCGCCGAAGACCGAGCTGGTGCTGGCCGATCCGGTCGGCTCGATCCTGGCCGAGTACATCAACGACGGCAACCTGAACGACAAGTCGGGCAGCTGGCTGGTTGAAGGCATCGGCGAGGACTTCCTGCCGTCGATCTCCGACTTCAGCCGCGTCAAGAAGGCGTATGCGATCACCGATGCAGAGAGCTTCCACACCGCCCGCGAGCTGCTGGGCAAGGAAGGCATCCTCGGTGGTTCGTCCACCGGCACCCTGCTGGCAGCGGCCCTGAAGTACTGCAAGGAACAGACCACGCCGAAGAAGGTGCTGGTGCTGGTGTGCGACACCGGCAACAAGTACCTGTCGAAGATGTACAACGACTACTGGATGCTGGACAACGGCTTCCTGGAGCGCCCGCAGCACGGCGACCTGCGCGACCTGATCCTGCGCCCCTACGGCCAGCGCGACACTGTCGTAATCGGCCCGAACGACCTGCTGACCACCGCCTACCAGCGCATGAAGCTGTATGACGTGTCGCAGCTGCCGGTGATGGACGGCGACCAGCTGGTCGGCATCGTCGATGAAAGCGACGTGCTGCTGCATGTCTATGGTGACGAGGCCCGCTTCCGCGATCCGGTCGCCACGGCCATGGTCAGCAAGCTGGACCGGCTGGACGTGAAGTCGCCGATCGAGGCCCTGCTGCCGGTGTTCGACCGCGGCCAGGTGGCCATCGTGATGGACGGCGGCACCTTCCTTGGCCTGATCACCCGTATCGATTTGCTGAACTATCTGCGCCGCCGCGTGCAATAAGCCGCAGATCGCTGCCGATCCCTGCTGAATCCCGGTTTATTCGCGTCAAAGCTTGTTAAGGCGGCGCTGATAGACTCCCGCTCCTTTGACGGCGCCGTTCGTCGGCGCCATTCAGGAAACGACATGTCCAACCCTTCTTCGCCCGACCGCGCGCTGGCCCTGGCCACGCTGGCCATCCACGGCGGCCAGTCGCCCGACCCGAGCACCGGCGCGGTGATGCCGCCGATCTACGCGACCTCGACCTATGCCCAGTCCAGCCCGGGCGAGCACCAGGGCTTCGAGTACTCGCGTACGCACAACCCGACCCGCTTCGCCTATGAGCGCTGCGTGGCCTCGCTGGAAGGCGGCACCCGTGGCTTCGCCTTCGCCTCGGGGATGGCGGCGACCTCCACCGTGATCGAGCTGCTGGACGCCGGCAGCCACGTGGTGGCGATGGACGACATCTACGGCGGCAGCTTCCGCCTGTTCGAGCGCGTGCGTCGCCGCACCGCCGGCCTGGATTTCAGCTTCGTCGACCTGACCGACCTGGCGGCCTTCGAAGCAGCGATCACGCCGAACACGAAGATGGTCTGGATCGAGACCCCGACCAACCCGATGCTGAAGATCGTGGACATCGCCGCGGTGGCCGCCATCGCCAAGCGCCATGGCCTGATCGTGGTGGTCGACAACACCTTCGCCTCGCCGATGCTGCAGCGTCCGCTGGAGCTGGGCGCGGACCTGGTGCTGCACTCGGCCACCAAGTACCTCAATGGTCACTCGGACATGGTCGGCGGCATGGTCGTGGCCAGCGACAACGCCGAACTGGCAGAGCAGATGGCCTTCCTGCAGAACTCGGTGGGTGGCGTGCAGGGCCCGTTCGACAGCTTCCTCGCCCTGCGTGGCCTGAAGACCCTGCCGCTGCGCATGAAGGCGCACTGCGCCAACGCGCTGGCCCTGGCCCAGTGGCTGGACAAGCACCCGGCGGTGGAGAAGGTCATCTACCCGGGCCTGCCTTCGCACCCGCAGCATGCGCTGGCCGGCAAGCAGATGGCCGGCTACGGCGGCATCGTCTCGATCGTGCTCAAGGGCGGTTTCGAAGCGGCCAAGCGCTTCTGCGAGAAGACCGAACTGTTCACCCTGGCCGAGTCGCTGGGCGGCGTGGAAAGCCTGGTCAACCACCCGGCGGTGATGACCCACGCCTCGATCCCGGTGGCACGCCGCGAACAGCTGGGCATCAGCGATGCGCTGGTGCGCCTGAGCGTGGGCGTGGAAGATCTGGGTGACCTGCAGCTGGATCTGGAAAGGGCGCTGCAGTGACCCATGCGCCCGCCACGTCGGAGCGTTCATTGGCCACCCGGGCAAGCCTGGCCTGGGAAATGGCCAAGCGGGATGTATTCGCACGCTACAAGGGCTCGGTGATCGGTCTTGCCTGGTCGTTTTTCTATCCAGTGCTCATGCTGGGCGTGTACACGTTCGTGTTCGGCGTCATTTTCCGCTCGCGCTGGACAGGCACGCACAGTGACGCGCCGTTGACGTCGGAGTTCGCGCTGATCCTGTTCTCGGGACTGGTGGTCTATGGCTTCTTTTCCGAATGCCTGAACAAGGCGCCGGGCCTGATCACGGCCAATGGGCAGTTCGTGAAGAAGGTGGTGTTCCCGCTGGAGGTACTGCCCGTATCGACCGCGTTGTCCGCGCTGTTCCACATGCTGGTCAGCCTGTTGGTGCTGCTGATCGCCATGCTCCTGCTGAAGGGCAGCGTCCCTGTCACGGCCATCGCCTTCCCGGTCGTGATGATGCCATTGCTGCTGGCGACCCTTGGCTGCACCTGGCTGTTCTCCGCGCTGGGTGTCTATCTGCGCGATCTGGGGCAGATCATGCCGCTGGTCACGACAATGCTGCTGTTCCTGTCGCCGGTGTTCTATCCGATTACCGCGGTTCCCGCCTCCTTCCGTCATGTCGTCGAGCTGAATCCCATCACCGGCGTCATGGACGGGGTGCGCGATACGCTGATATTCGGCCACTGGCCGGACATGGGGCTTCTGCTGTGGCAGTACCTTGTGGGGCTGCTGATCATGCTGTTCGGGCTGTCCGTGTTCCAGTACGTGCGTAGGGGTTTTGCCGATGTCATCTGACGCGCTGATCAGGGTGGAGGGCTTGGGCAAGCGATATGACATGTTTGCCAAGCCGGTTGACCGGCTGATGCAGTTGATGTCGGATCCGCTGCGTCGTGGCCTGGGCATGGCACCTGCCAAGCACAGCAAGGAAGTCTGGGCATTGCGTGGTGTCAGCTTCGAGGTTCCGCCCGGTGAAGCGCTGGGTGTGATGGGGCGCAACGGCTCGGGCAAGAGCACGATGCTGCAGATGCTGTGTGGCACGCTGACCCCGACCGAGGGGCATGTCCAGGTGCGTGGCCGTATCTCAGCGCTGCTGGAGCTGGGCGCTGGCTTCAACCCCGAGTTCACGGGCCGGGAGAACGTGTTCCTCAATGGTCGCCTTCTCGGCCTGGAAACCGCGGAGATCGAGAGCCGCTTCGACGACATCTGTGCGTTTGCCGACATCGGTGCGTACATCGATGAGCCGACCAAGACCTATTCCAGCGGCATGTTCGTCCGCTTGGCGTTTTCGGTGGCGACGTCCGTGGATGCGGACATCCTCGTGGTTGATGAAGCCCTCGCGGTGGGCGATGCGCGCTTCCAGGCGCGCTGCATGAAGCGTATCCGGGCCATCCAGGATGACGGCGCCTCCGTTCTTTTCGTCAGCCATGACGTGGCCGCCGTGCGCACCCTGTGCCAGCGCGCACTCTGGCTGGAGCGCGGCGGGATGAAGGAACTGGGGCCGGTGCTGCAGGTCAGCTCCCGGTACATGGAATCCATCTTCCAGGATGATCCCGAGGCGCTGCATCCATCGATGGGCGTCGATGCGCACGATGAAGAGGGAACCCGTGCAGGCGGGGACGCTGGCGTGCAGGACACGGCAGCGCCCGACGTGCCGACGGTTCACAAGGAAAAGCCCCTGGCGCACTGGGGGCAGCAGATCGGCCTGATACGCGCCGTGACCCTGGCCGCGGGTGATCAACGCGACTGCGAACTGCTCGAATGGGGCCAGCGCTGCCGCATCGGGATCCGGGTCCTGTTGCCTCCTGATTACGCGCCGGAGTCGTTCCGGGTCGCGTTCTCGATCAAGGATCTGAGAGGACACGACATCGTCGTATCCAGTACGGACGACAGCAGCACCACGCCGCCGGCGCACTGGTCAGCGGGTGCCGAGGTGGAGATCGAGTTCGCCTTCGAGAACGGACTGGTTGAAGGCAAGTACTTCCTCGTCGCTGCAGTCGAGAAGCGCACGGGGCCGGTTGTGGAGTATTACGAGTACATCGAAGGCGTGCGGTACTTCTCGGTGATCAGCCCGGTTCGCCACTTCGGCATTTACCAACCCAAAATCGAGCATGTGTTCAAGGAGTTGCCTCGTGTCTGATGACGTAATCAATTCCAAGACTTACTGGAACGGTCGTTTCGGTGAGGATTGGGAAGATCTCGGTGGACGCGAACAGTCACGCTTCTTTGGCGCGCTTGCCGTGCAGATGCTTCCCGCCTGGCTGGTGCGTGCCAGCAGCCAGCGCCGCCTGACCTGGTGCGACTGGGGCTGCGCACTGGGCGACGGTACCCAGGAGGTAGCGCAGAGCATTCCCGGCGCGACGTTCACCGGGGTCGACTTCTCTGCCGTTGCGATTGCCGACGCAAAGCAGCGCTTCCCGGGCTTGAGTTTCATCAGCGACGATTGGCTTGCCTCCACCGCACAGGCCGATGCGACCGCCTTCGACGTGGTCTTCAGCTCCAACACGCTGGAACACTTCCACGAACCGTGGAAGGTACTCGGCACGGTTGCTGCGCGCGCCCGGCACTGCATCGTCCTGATGCTGCCCTATCGCGAGCGGCATCGCATTGAAGAGCACCATGCCTCCTTCATGCCGGAGAACATTCCGCAGCAGATCGACGGCAAGGTGCTGGTGCATGCCAGTGTCCGCGACACGCGGAATGATCACCCCTGCTTCTGGCCGGGCGAGCAGGTGCTGCTGGTCTGGGCCGACCCTGCCTGGCTGGGTGAGCAGTCACTGACCCTGCAGGATCTGCAGCTGGGTACCGAACCCCCCAGCCCGTTGCGTCCGCTTCTCACTTCGGCAACGCAGCTTGCGCTGCAGCTCAATGGCGACCTGGGTACGCTGCGCAGCCACGTGCCTGCTGCACCGGAGCAGGTGCAGGCACTGGATCAGCTGCGTGTGGATCTGGACAAGTGGCTGCTGGTGCGCGACCTGACCGCGCAGTCCACCGGGCCAGCGTGGAGCCACGAGCAGGTGGCACGCGAAGCGCGCGATGCGCGGATCCTGGAGTCGGCGCTGCAGGCGCTGCAGCCCCTGCTGGTCGGCAGCACCCTGCTGGACCGCCTCAACGATGCACAGGCTGACCTGGTGCAGCTGAGGAATGAGCTGCAGGAGGATCGGAACATTCGAGCCGGCCTGTTGGCTGATACCGAAGCGCTGCTCGCACAGGCATCGGCGGCGCGCGTCGAGGCCGATCAGAGCGTGGGCGCGACGCTCCGCCTGGGAGCGGAGATCGTCAATCTGGTGGGGGCCCCGGCAGGTGCGAAGCTGGATGCGCTTGCAGGCACGGATGACGGACAGCCGGCCGACGTGCAGTTGCAGCGACTGCGGTTGCGCCTGCTGGCCATGGACCAGGAACTGGATGCATTCCAGCGGAGCACGTCCTGGCGTATCACCCGGCCGATGCGTGTCATCCGGCGTTTTCTCTCCAGCCCCATGCAGGAGCTTCGAAACATCGGCAAGCATGCCCCGCGCTCGGTGCAGGCAGCCACGCGCTTTGGTATCCGGACCCTGCGCAATGGGCGCCTGGATCCGTCGGACCGCGCGCGGCTGGCGCAGATCATCTCGCCTTCTCCGAAGGTGACCGTGGGCGATCCGCTTGGCTTCGTCGATTACTCCCATCTGCCGACCCTCGCTGCGGCCGACGCCAGCTCCACTGACGTGTTCGTCTGGGCTGTGATTGACTGGAACTTCCGCGTCCAGCGTCCCCAGCATCTGGCAATGGCCCTGGCTGCCAAGGGGCACCGGGTCTTCTACATCTCCAACAATTTCGTCGACGCCTCCGAGGCGGGTTTCAAGGTCGAACCGTTGGATGACAGCGGTCGCCTGTTCCAGGTGAATCTCAACCTGGCCACTGCGCCGCAGATCTACCACGCGATGCCCGGCAGTGAGCAGGTGGCTGCGATCCAGTCCAGCCTGTCTGCGTTGCTGGGATGGACCCGGTCGGTTCGCTGCATGTCGTTCGTGCAGCACCCGTATTGGCTGCAGCCGGCGCAGTGCCTTCCGAACGCGAAGCTTGTCTATGACTGCATGGACCACCATGGCGGTTTCGAAGACAACGCTGCCAGCATCATGGAGGGCGAGCGCCAGCTGATCGAGCAATCGGACCTGCTGGTCGTTACTTCCCAGTGGTTGCACGACGAGCTCAGCCCGCGCGCGCGAAACATCGCGATGGTGCGCAATGCCACCGAGTACGCTCATTTCTGCACTCCGCCGGCCAAGGTCTTCGCCGATGCGAAGGGCCGACGCATCATTGGCTACTACGGCGCCATCGCAGAGTGGTTTGATGCAGAGCTGTTGCGCCGGGTTGCCCTGGACAACCCGGATGCGCTTGTCCTGATGATCGGTCGTGACACGGCCAACGTTGCCGCCAGCCTGCAGGGCATCGACAACGTGCGTTTCGTCGGCGAGGTGCCGTATGCCGAACTGCCGTACTGGCTCCATGCATTCGACGTCTGCCTCCTGCCTTTCAAGGTCATTCCCCTGACCCTGGCGACCAACCCGGTCAAGGTGTACGAGTATCTCAGTGCGGGCAAGGCGGTCGTTTCAGTGGATCTGCCGGAGCTGGCCCAGTTTGAAGGGCTGGTGCGCCTGGCAGGTGACCACGAGGGATACCTGGAGCAGGTCCGCCTCGCACTGGCGGAGGTCGATGATGGCAGCCTGCTGGCGTCGCGCCAGGCCTTCGCGGCCCGGCAGACCTGGCTGCACCGTGCCGAGGCCCTGGATGATGCGCTCTCCTCGATCAGCGAACCGCTGATCAGCATCGTCGTGCTGACCTACAACAACCTGGACTACACCAAGCAGTGCCTGCACAGCCTGGAGGTCAACACGGACTATGAGAACGTCGAGATCATTGTCGTTGACAACGCCTCCAGCGATGACAGCCCCGCGTACCTGGCGGAGTGGGAGCAGGGCGCGGCCAACCGGCGCTTCATCGCAAACCAGAGCAACCTTGGTTTCTCGGCAGGCAACAACGTAGGCCTGGATGTGGCCCGCGGCGACTACCTGGTCGTGCTGAACAACGACACCTACGTGACGCCGGGCTGGCTGCGTACCCTGCGCAACCAGCTTCGCCGTCGCGCGGATGCGGGTCTGGTGGGGCCGGTGACCAACAACATCGGCAACGAAGCCAAGATCCAGATCAGCTACGAATCCATGGATCAGATGGTGGAGCTGGCGGGCCGGTACACGCGGGCAAATGCCGGGCGGAGTTTCGAGATCGCGACCAGTGCCTTCTTCTGCGTGATGATCTCGCGGCAGGCCTACACCGTGGTCGGCGGCCTGGATGAGCAGTTCGGCGTGGGCTTCTTCGAAGACGACGACTACTGCCGTCGGCTGGAGCAGGCAGGGCTGGTGCGGTTGTGCGCGGAGGACGTGTTCGTGCACCACCATCTTTCCGCCAGTTTCAACAAGCTCAAGGCCGAGGCCAAACAGGCTCTGTTTGAGAAGAACAAGGCGTTGTACGAGGCGAAGTGGGGCAAGTGGTCGCCCCACGGCTATCGGTCGTAACCGGCGTTTCCAGCAGCGTTGCGGATAACGGAAAAGGGGCTGCGCATGGCGCAGCCCCCTTTTTTTTCTGCACTTCAGCTGTTGCTGATGGCGTCGGCGATGCGTTTGGCGGCGGTGCCGTCGCCGTAGGGATTGTGGCTGCGCGAGAACTGCTGGTAGGCCGTTGGATCATCGATCAGGCGGGTTGCCTCGGCCACGATGCGCGCCGCATCGGTGCCGACCAGGACCACGGTCCCGGCTTCGACGGCTTCCGGGCGTTCGGTCACATCCCGCATCACCAGCACCGGCTTGCCCAGCGACGGGGCTTCCTCCTGGACACCGCCTGAGTCGGTAATCAGCAGGTAGGCCTGGGACATGAGGTACACGAAGGGCAGATAGTCCTGCGGTTCGATCAGGGTGATCGCCGGATGGTTGCCGAGGAATCGGTTGACCGGCTCCTGGACATTCGGATTCAGGTGAACCGGGTACACGATCTGTGTATCGCCGCGGTCGGCAAGGCTGCGAAGTGCCTGGCAGATCTGCTCGAATCCATCACCGAAATTCTCCCGACGATGGCCGGTGACCAGGATCAGTTTCCTGGAAGGATCCAGGAACGGGAAGCGTGCCGCGAGGCTTTCGCGCAGGGCGTCGTCGTGCTCGATGCGGTTCGTCACCTGCAGGAGTGCATCGATGACGGTATTGCCGGTGACCAGAATCCGCCCATCGTCGATGTTCTCGTGACGCAGGTTGTCGCGGGCACGCTGGGTGGGTGCGAAGTGCATGGACGTCAACGGAGCGGTCAGGCAGCGATTGGCTTCTTCAGGCCACGGTGCGTAGAGGTCGCCTGTGCGCAGCCCCGCCTCGACATGGCCTACGGGAACCCGGTTGTAGAACGCTGCCAATGCGGAAGCCAGCGTCGTGCTGGTATCGCCATGGACCAGGACCAGATCGGGCTTGCGCCGCGCGATGACGTCGCACATGCCCATCAGGATCTTGCTGAACAGGCCTTGCAGGGTCTGGCCCGGCTCCATCACATCAAGGTCTTCGTCGGGCCGGATCTCGAAAAGCTCGAGCACCTGGTCTAGCATCTGCCTGTGCTGGGCAGTGACCGCAACGATAGGCTCGATGCCGGGCGCATTGCGCAGGGCCTCTACGACGGGGGCCATCTTGATAGCCTCCGGACGCGTACCGAAAACGACCAGTACCTTTTTGCGCGCGTCATTCATCGGTTCTTCCTGCTTTACGGAGCTCATCGCCATCCCAGAAGTTCTTCGATCATGGAATTATCCCAGAACACGCCGGCCTTGTTGGCCCTCGCCGCTGCCGCGTTCAGGCGCATCCAGCGAGGTCGCCGCAGCATGGATAGAATGGCGCTATTTCCGCAGGAGCCGGCATGCGCACCATGAATGGATTGTCGATCGCAGCCATGGTGCTGATGTTGTCTGCCTGCCAGCGTTCCCCGGCAGACGTCACGGCCGTGGCCTACCAGGTGCTGGACGCGCAGGCCGGCGAGGGGTGCGCGGTCTGTCTTGTCCCGGCCCGCACGGCATGCGGGGACGGGGCGGAGGCGGGAGAGCTGCGTTGGAACCTGCCTGCCGGGCTGGATGCCACCGGGGTGCGCATCCAGTTGCTTCGGACCGATGGAGGACGCACCGATCTCGCCGCCGGCAGTACGGCGGGTGCCGCGTCCTTCACTGAAGTCCTGCATGCAGGAGATCGCATCGAAGTGCTGGACGAAACGACTTCCCAGCAGTTGATGTACATCCAGCCGGCAGTGGACTCAGCCTGTCCGCCAGAACGCTGAACCATTCATTTTTTAGACGCATCGTCCGCAGGCGTGACGACTTCCATCGGACCGGTGGGGGCAGCGATCGCCTCCATGGAGTAACGGCCCAGCATCTCGGCCGAGTAGGCGTTGAGATGATGGTCGCGCAGCAGCGTGATCGAGCGGATGCGTTCCCCGTTTTCTGCCTCGCATATGACCAGCGTCGGCGCGCACGCGGCCAGCTTGGCCTGGGGATTGGCACCCAGCAGGATCATCTGTCGTCCGAGGTTGTTGCCGTACACCTGCACGTAGGGAGCGTCACTCCAGGTCGCTCTGCTGAGAGGCAGCTGGGCGGCGATCAGGCCAAGCAGGCCGATCGAGACGAGGCCTTTCTGCACAAGGCCCCATGTGCGCCAGTTGCTGCCAGCCGACAGAAGTGCGATGGCGACCGTGCCCAGCTGGTACAGCATCAGGTAGCGCTGCTGGGAGGCGTAGCCGGGCCCGAACATGGACACGCGCGTGATGATGATGCCTGCCACTGCACCGTAGCAGAACAGCATCAGCACGACGGCCAGGAACTGGGTGCTGTTCCATCGATCACGGACGGCGCGCCACCAGAACCATGCATGCGAAGCGATGACCACGGCACCGAGCACCAGGTGCAGCACCTCGCCGCGGCCGGGGAAGTGCAGCTGCAGCGGCGGCAGGTCGGACACCGACAGGGCAGCGATGGTCAGCATCATCCGCGCAATCGGCTCCACGCCCATGTCGAGGAGCGCGCTCACCCCTTGCCCCCCTGTTGCCAGGACGGGCAGCCCCGCGTGCAGATACAGGCTGCTGGCCAGCTTGTAGGCAACGATCCAGCCGGCCACGACAGCGACAGCGACCGCGGTCGGACGCAGGGTCGTGCCGCGCAGCTTCAACTCACGAAGCAGCAGTGCGCAGATGACGCTGATCGCGCAGATGACGGCGGTCCCGTCCTGGGTGAATGCAACGAGGGCGGCAACGGCAACCAATGGCCACCATCGCTTCTTCTCCACGCCTGTCCACGCCGCCACCGCCAGGGCCGTGGCGGCCAGTGGCCCCAGATAGCCCAGGGTCACCAGTGACCAGTTGAACACCATCCCCCCGCTGAGGGACACGAAGCTGGCCGCGCTGGCGACTGCAGGCAGCATCCACCAGATTCCGGGCCTGTTGCCGCGATTGTCCATCGCCATGACATGCAGCATCAGCAACCATGCGACAGCTGCAATCGCGAGCCCCATGTAGGACTCGATGACGAAGTCCAGGTTGAACACCTCGGCATTCCAGAGCAGCAGGAGCTTCTGCACGGGCTGGGCATGGTCGTCGGCACTTCGCTTGACATAGAAGTCCTGCAGCGACAGCCCTGCGTGGTAGTGCTTCTGCAGGAACGCATCGACGAAGTACCAACCGTCCGAGGTGACAAACGGAATGCCGGCGTAGGAGATGTAGGCAGCAGCATTGATGAAGGCAGGCATCGCCAACAGCAGTACGGTCAGCGTACGCCAGTTGATCCAGGCATCCAGGACAGGAGTACGGCTCTGCATGGTCAACCCATCAGTACACGATCAGCCGCTGCCAGGATCGCATCCAGGTGCTGCTCCACGCCGATCCACAGTGGCATGCGTACCAGGCGCTCGCTGAGCTCATCGGTGACCTGCATCGACGAACCCGTGCGGCCATGGCTGAGGCCTGCCGGCGACGAATGCAGGGGGATGTAATGGAAAACGGCCTGCACGCCCTGTTCGCGCAGAGACTGGATGAAGTGGGTACGCGCATCCAGTGACGGCAGCAGCATGTAGTACATGTGCGCGTTGTGGGTCGTGTGCGCCGGAATGGTGGGGCGGATCAGCCGTCCTGCGGCTTCGTGCGGTGCCGCCCAGGCGTGGTAGCGCTCCCAGATGGCCAGGCGGCGTGCGGTGATGTCTTCCGCGGCATCCATCTGCGCGGCCAGGAAGGCAGCGGTGATCTCGCCTGGGAGGAACGAAGAGCCCACGTCCACCCACGTGTACTTGTCGACCTGTCCGCGGAAGAAGCGGCTGCGATTGGTCCCCTTCTCGCGCACGATCTCGGCGCGCTCGGCGTAGACATGGTCGCGGCACAGCAGCGCGCCACCTTCACCGGAAATGATGTTCTTGGTCTCATGGAAGCTCAGCGCGCCCAGATCGCCAATGGTGCCCAGCGGACGCCCCTTGTAGGTGGACATGATGCCCTGTGCGGCATCTTCCACCACGGCCAGGCCGTGACGCTCTGCAATGGCGAGGATCTCGTCCATTTCACAGGCCACGCCGGCGTAATGAACCACGCAGATGGCCTTGGTGCGCGGCGTGATCGCCGCTTCGATCAGAGCTTCGTCGATGTTGAGCGTGTCCTTGCGGATGTCCACGAACACCGGGATCGCACCGCGCAGCACGAACGCATTGGAGGTCGAAACGAAGGTGTAGGACGGCATGATCACTTCATCGCCGGCCTGCAGGTCGAGCAGCAGTGCCGACATCTCCAGTGCAGCGGTGCACGAGTGGGTCAGGAGCGAGGCACTGGCACCGGTGCGCTGGTTGAGCCAGGCGTGGCACTGCTTGGTGAACGGGCCATCGCCACTGAGGTGGCCATTGGCGTGCGCATGGGTGATGTTGACCAGCTCCTGGCCAGTCATGAATGGCTTGTTGAACGGAATCACTGGGGCTCCTGATCGTGGCTGGCGAGCGCCTAGCGCACGCATTCCATGATGTAGTGTGTGTAAGGTACGAAAAGCAGATCGGTGCGTACCTGGCCATCCACCGTGCCGAACTCGGCTGCAGCGATCGCGTGGTAGGCGGCGGGCGTGCGGATGCTCTGCCCGCGATCGCGGGAGATCAGTGCACGTGCGATCGCCGATTGGCCATCCACGTAGGCACCATCCAGGGAAATGAAACGGCCGCCGGGCTTCAGCGCGGCGAAGGCGGTGCGCATGAGTGCGTGCGCATGGGCATCGTCCAGATGGTGCAGGATGCCGACTGCCAGCACCAGATCGGCTTTCTGCTGCTGGTCATGGCCGACTTCATAATCGGCCACGTCCATGCATTCGAAGCGGGCGCGATCGCCAAACCGCTTCCGCGCCGCCTCGATATAGGCTTCGGACAGGTCGAAGCCGATATAGCGCAGCCCCGCCGGCAACTGGCTGAACAGTTCGCCGGTACCACAGCCGATGTCGAGGATGTGGTCGCCCGGGCGCGGGCGGATATGGTCGCGGATCAGCCGCGTACGGGACCGACGTGCCCCAAGCAGGTTCTGCAGCAGGTCATAGACCGCCGGGTATGAAAGCACTGCGTGCAACCCATCGGTCTTCTGCGGCATGGTTCAGGCTCCGGAACGAGACAGGACGATGACGCCCAGAATGATCAAGGCGGTGCCGGCGATCTTATGCGAGTCGAACGACTCGCGGAAGAGCCATACCGCCAGCGTCGCAACCAGCGGAAAACTCAGGGCGGTGAACGGGTAGGCCTTGCTCAGGGGCATCCGGCCGATGGCGGCCATCCAGCACAACGATGCGCCGAATGCTGCGGCGAATGCACTGATCACCCAGGGGTTCAGCAGCAGCATGATGATCGCGCGTGGGTTGAGGCCATCAATGGTGGCGCCGGGATTGAGGCTGACCTGCCATTTAAGCATCAGCTGTCCGTACACGGTCAGCAGGATGGTCAAGGCAATGAAGACGTAGCTCATCGATTCAGTTCGCTGGCAGGGTGATCTTGCGGGTGAGGACGTCGATCAGATCGGTTCCGTCCCAAACGGGATGGAAATCCAGCGCGCGGCCGAAGGGCACCACGCGGTCGATCGCACGATTTTCGAGGCGGCACAGGAAATCACGCAGGTGCTCTGCGTTGAAACCATGCTGGACCAGGGTCTGGTCGCGGTCATCCAGCTGCGCGGCCAGTGCATCCAGCGCGGGCAGATCGATCTCCACCACCAGGCCGTGGCCGGACTGGATCTCGCGGATCCCGCCATCGGCGCGGGCCGCTTCCAGCCGCAGCGGATACAGGCCGATGGCATCCGCCGCGTGCACGCCGTGGCCCAGCGCTGCAAGCAGGTTGGCATCGGTCACACGCGCCATCAGTGCTGCCGGCTCGTCTTCCAGCGCGGCAGCCAGCAGGCGCACGGCCGGCCAGAAACGCGACTTGGCAGCGCCTGTCTCGGCGTCACTGCCGATCCAGTAGAGCGTGCGGGGTGAAGAGCAGGCCTGCTGGCCGAACCAGAGCACGTCGTTGCAGAAGCGGCGGGCCAGTTCCTGGAGTTCGGTGTCGCTGGCATCGGCAACCGCCGTGGCGCGCATCACGGCCACGCCGAAGCGGTCCGGGAAGGCGAGCTCAAGTGCCAGCGGCGCGATCGGCAGCGAGCGGATCTTTGCCACGGTGGCGTCGCCGCCCCAGATGATACGGGCGTGGCAACGGCGGGAAATGGCCGTGGTAATGGCATCGTCATGCGGGTAGGTCAGCAACACCGCGCGCTCGAGCACCTGCGGGTGCACGCCCTCGCGCTGCATGTCATGCAGGATCGAGACCAGTGCGTCGCGCTGGGTACTCTGCTTCTGCGACAGGCGCGCCACATTCGTATTGCCCGACAGCACCGACATCAACCAGGCGTAGGCGAACAGCACGTCGACGTTGGCAGGTGCCAGGTGGAACACCAGGCCACGTGCCAGATCCAGCTCGGTCGCCCGTGTGCCGATCCGCTGCGACAGCTGGTTGACGGCTGCGCCGCGGAACCAGTGGCCCAGCGTGGCCAGCTCGGGATGCTGGCGCAGCTGCGGCAGGGTGAACACGCGACGGGAGAAATCCGCTACGAACTCGCGCAGTGGCGCGCTGAACGGCAGCAGCGGAGGCAGCGCCGCCAGGCGCTCCAGTTCGGCGTCCAGCGAGGCGTCGGGGTGGATGGAGAAGAGCAGTCTGGTCATGCGTTGGGTACCGTGCGGGTATCGCTGCAACCGCGGATTTCCACGTTCTTGATGCGGCCGAGTACGGCGAAGTACTTGCCGGGACGGCCGCACGCGCAGTCGTCCTCACCATGGATCACGCCGAGGTCTTCGGTGAGCAGGCTGTGGCCCGGATAGCTTTCCGGCAACAGGCTCAGGACCTGGATCGCGCCGGTGGTGCCATGCGGGACCGGCGCCAGATCCTGCAGGTCGCGCACGATCACATCGGCGTAGGCCGGGGCGTGCAGATGGCCATGTTCGCATTCGAAGAAGATCGAGCCGACCTGTTCAACCATGCCGTAGTAGTTGTGGACGCGTTCGATGCCGAAGGTTTCCGACAGTGCGGCCTTGTAGGCGGCGTTGTCGACCTTCTGCTCGTCCATCTTCTTCCAGCCACCGCCGTGGACCAGCATGCTGTCGGCCGGGAAACGGATCTGCCTGCCTGCCCGGCGCGCGGCCTGCACGAACGATTGCCAGACAATGAAGGTGAAGCCAAACAGCAGTACCGGTTCATCGGGATGGGTCTGCAGCCACTGCTCCAGCGCGTCCCAGTCCGGCTGCAGGTCTTCATCCAGCAGGTACAGGTGGTCGCGGCCGAAGTTGGAGAAGCCCAGGATGCCGGCCGCGCGTGCATTGAAGCGGCTGCGGTCGCGCAGGAAGCTGGCGTCGTCCACCACCAGCATGCGCATGCGCTTGGCGCCGGCGAAGTGGGAGAAGATGCGGGTCAATGCCCGTGCCTGCGCGCGCGCGGTGTCGGCGTCGAGGAAGATGCGGGACACCGCGGCACCGGTGGTGCCGCTGGAAACCAGCGTGCGCGAGACCTGGTCATCGGCAATGCTCTTCAGGTCCATCAGCTTGAACATGCGCACCGGCAGCCACGGCACCTCTTCGAGGCTGGCGGCACCTTCTGCCGCCCACAGGCCATCAAGAATGCGGGCGTAGGGGGCGCACTGCGCGCGGTGCAGGGCGGTCAGGCGGTTCAGGCCGTCCAGCAGCCAGGCGCGCTTGCTGGCACGGTCGAGGCCGAAGACATCGACATCGAGTGCAGCGGCCGCGGTCGCGGCCGAGGGGGCAGGTGCGGTCACCGTGATGCTCCTTGTCCGGCCATCTGCCGGAGACTCTGGTAGTCCACCTTGCCGCTGGCCATCAGTGGCAGCGCATCCAGGTGGAGGGCGCGGACGTGGCCGCCGAACAGCTTATAGCGCTCCTGCACCAGTTGGCGCACCTGGCCCTGGTCGGCCACTTCTGCGCCGTGACTGAAGGCAACCAGGTCATCGTCGCTGCCCGAGCAGGCGATCTGCTGGCCGAGTGCGGTCGAGAGCATCGCCTCGACTTCGTCGAGGTTGACCCGGTTGCCGGAAATCTTGAGGAAGCGCTTGGCGCGTCCGGTGATGTAATGGAAGCCGTCTTCGTCCACCCGGGCCAGATCGCCGGTGCGCAGCACGCCGTGCATCTCGTCGGCCTTGGCCAGATCGCCGCGGGTCGTGGCGTACCCCATCATCACGTTGGGGCCGGAATAGACCAGCTCACCGGTCGTGGCATCGACCTGGATCGTGCCGCCGGGAACGGCGACGCCGATGCTGCCGACCTTGTCGACGATGCGCGCCGAAGGCACGTAGCTGATGCGCGGTGACGCTTCGGTCTGCCCATACATGACGAAGAACTCCAGGCCATGGTCGCGGCAGGATTCCGCGAAATAAGCCACCAGCTCGTCACGCAGCCGGCCGCCGGCCTGGGTCAGCATGCGCAGGCTGGGCAGCTGCATGCGGGCCAGGCCCATCCGGCGCAGGATCTCGAACGTGGCCGGCACGCCTGACAGCGAGGTCACCGCATGCTGGCGCGCACTGTCCCAGAACCCGCGCGTCATCAGGCTGTCTTCGCTCAGGACCACCGATCCACCTGCGGCAAGGTGGCTGTTGAGAATGGACATGCCGAACGAGTACGCCAGGGGCAGGGTGGTGATCGCGCGATCATCGCCGTGCAGGCCGAGGTACTGGACGATGGACGCCGCATTGGCATCCAGGCCGGCGGCAGAAAGCCGGACCAGCTTGGAAGAACCGGTGCTGCCGGACGTGCTCAGCAGCAATGCAAGGTCGGCATGGGGGGCTTCACCTGTCGAGCCTGCATCGCGCACGTGCAGGGACAGTGCCTGGCCCTGGTGCACGGTGCGATAGCCTTCGGCGGCCGGCCCCGGGCTGGCAACCCACTCGGGCTGGTAGTGCCCCACCAGAGCCTCCAGCAGCTGCGGATCGGTGTCCGGCTGCAGCAGCAGGGGAACCTGGCGGCCGCTGCGCAGTGCGCCCAGGTAAAGGGCTACCGCTTCGACATGGCTGGGCATGCACAACAGGCCCATGCCACGTCCTTCCGGCAATCGTGCGGCGTGCGCATCGGCCAGTGCGGCCAGTGCGTTGAAGTCCAGCGACTGCTCGCCATCGATCAGCGCAATACGCGCGCCATGTTGTTCCAGGTTCCAGAACGGCATTTCAGACCACCATCTGTCCGTCGATGCCAATCACCTGTCCTGTGACATAGGTGGAGGCATCGCTGAGCAGGAAGGCCACCAGTGCGGCAACTTCCCCGGGAGTACCGGCACGGCCCATTGCAATTGATGCGACGCGCTTGGCGTGCGCGGCTTCGGGCATGTTGCGGGTCATGTCAGTGTCGATGAAGCCCGGCGAGACCGCGTTGACACGGATGCCGCGCGGAGCCAGCTCCTTGGATGCCGAGCGCGTGGCGCCGACCAGCGCGGCCTTGCTGGCCGCATACAGGCTGAGCCCGGCGGCACCGTTGACGCCCATGATCGAAACCAGGTTGACGATGCTGCCGCGGCTGTTGCGTGCCATCAACCTGGAGGCGTACTGCATCGCCATCAGCGGCGCCTTGACGTTGACCGCCAGCACCTGGTCGATGTCCTCGGCGCGGATCATGCCGAGCAGGCCTTCATGCAGTACGCCGGCGTTGTTGACCAGGCCATCCAGGCGGCCGAAGCGGGCAAACACCTGCTTGAACAGGTTGCCGATGGCATCGGCGTCGGTCAGGTCGAGCGCCGCGCACATCGCCGCAGGTGCGCCGAGTGCCTGCACTTCTGCATCCAGTCCGGCCAGCGCCTGCGCGTCGCGGGCAACCAGCACCAGCTGTGCGTGCTGCGCGGCCTGGTGCAGGGCAATGGCCCGACCGATGCCGCGCGATGCACCGGTGACCAGGATGACAGGCGCGACGTCGCCCATGTTCAGACGGATGCCCCGTGCTTGCGCAGGATTTCGCGTGCCTTGCCGACCGAACTCATGTCGATCACTTCATCCATGTCGATCATCACGCCGAAGGCTTCTTCCAGCGCGGCGACGACGGACATGTGGGCGATCGAATCCCACTGCGGGATGGTCGCGTAGCGCAGGTCGTCATTCACGCTGTCTGCCGGAATGCCCAGCACACGGGCGAACACGGCAACGACCTGGTCTTCGGTAACGGCGTCATTCATAGGAATTTCCTGAACCCAAACAGGGTGCTGTTGAAATGGAAGCCGAGCCGGGCATACAGATTGATGATGCCGGTGTTGGCGGCGGAAACGAGGGTGGTGCATTGCGGAACGCCACGTGCGCCAAGGGACTCCAGCGCGGTGATCCACAGCGGCAGTGCCAGCATTGCGTACGGCGCGGTCGCACCGGTGAGCAGCAGTTCGACGTTGCTGTTGTCAGCGGCCACGCGCTCGGCATGGAAACCGATGGTGCGGCCACGCGATTCAGCCACGTAGGCCAACCCGCCCTTGACCAGATCCTCGATCCAGTTGGCGGTACGCAGGGCCGCACGCTCTGGATCGATGGCGGGATCTTCCAGGAAGCGCCCGTGGGCAAAATCGACGGCGGCGATGCGGCGCAGTTCGGCCACGTCATCGGCGGTGGCCGGGCGCAGCGTCGGCAGCATGCCGCGCGGTACCGGCGGCAGGTTGGCAAAACCGCTGCGCGACACGGTCAGCGACGTTTCCACGAAGGCGTAGCCGTGCTGCAGCAGGGCCGCCTTGGCGATTGGCTGGGTGGCATCGATACGGCCGAACAGATAGCGCACCGATTGCTCGGCACACCACTGCTCCAGCGCGGCCAGCAGCGGGGCCGCCTGCTCGAGGGTCTCGACCTTCAGGGTGGTGACTTCGGCAGTGGCAAAACCCAGTGCACGTTCATCCCAGGGCGTCAGGCGGGCGGCGAGGGTGCCCTGGCCCGCGTCGATGGTCAGGTTCATCGTGCTTCCCTGGCGTCGTTCACGGCATCGGCGACGATGTAGTAAGGCCGCTTCTGCACGTTGCGGAACACCTGGCCCACATACAGGCCGACCACGCCCAGGCAGAACATCACCAGGCCGCCGATCAGCCACACCGAGCCGATGATGGAGGTGTAGCCGGCGACTTCGATGTCGCCATCCCACCAACGCAGCAGGCTCATGGCCACCAGTACGAAGGCCACCAGCGAACAGGCGATGCCGGTGCCGGCGACCATGCGCAGCGGCTTTTCCGAATAGCCCAGCGCGATGTTGGTGGACAGGGCCAGCAGCTTGCGCAGGGTGTACGAGGTTTCACCCTCGGCGCGGGCCTGGTGCTGTACGGGCAGCTTGCCGGTGCGGAAACCGGCCCACTTGACCATCAGCGGGAACGAGCGGTCGCGTTCGGGCATCTGGCAGACCGCCTGGATGACCTTGCGGTGGTAGATGCCGAAGTTGGCGGTGCTGGGATCCTGCGGCACGCCGGTCAGCCAGCCCAGCACGCTGAAGAAGGCCCAGGAGGAAAAGCGCTTCAGCGGTGCATCCTGGCGCTCGACGCGTTGGGCGAAAACGACATCAAGCTGTTCGTCGTTGGCCTTGCGGTACAGCGCCGGAATCTCCGCTGGCACGTCCTGCAGGTCGCAGTCCATCACCACGGTCCAGCGGCCGGCCGCATGTTCGATGCCTGCAGAAATGGCCGAATGCTGTCCGAAGTTGCGCGAAAGGCGAAGCCCGCGCAGCCAGGGGCGGGTCGCGGCCAGTTCGGTGATGCGAGGCCAGGCCCCGTCCGGGCTGGCGTCATCGACCAGGATCATTTCGAATTCCACGCCCAGTGTCGCCACCGCTGCCTGCACCTGGTCGACCAGGTCTTCCAGGCAGCCCTTGCAGCCATAGACCGGCGCCACCACCGAAATCTCCGGACGGAGTTCCTTGCCTGGCCCGTTCAACACTGAGTGCGACGTCGCATCTGTCATGGCGTACTGAAGTCCCTTGCGCGCCCTGCCTCGGCACATGAATGGCACCGCATCGCCCAGCTGCGGGGGTATGAGGGCGCGCGTGCCCCAGCATTCCGACCGCGCGACGATCAGTGCCGGCAGTCGCCAATTATAGCTTCACCGACTGGTTCCACGCGGGCCGCGCGCCACCCCTGCCAGCGCAGTGTATCGGCGTGGTGTGTTCAGCGGCGACACAGCTCGATGGGGCGTCGTGCGGGCCGGGATTCGATGCTGCCGGGCGGCCGATGGCTGCCACCGCATTGACCGGATGGGTCACGGATTGCAGGCATCGTTCATGATTGTGGCAATCCCGTGAAATCATCTGCCCTTCAACCAAGAGGCCCCCGGCAAAGCAGTCGCTTCAGCCGGGGGCCTGACCTTCTACAGCAGGTCTTCGTGCGTTGCTCAGCCCAGTGCCGCTTCCAGTTCCGGCAGGATGGTGAACAGGTCACCCACCAGGCCGATGTCCGCGATCTCGAAGATCGGCGCATCGCCGTCCTTGTTGACGGCGACAATGGTGCCGGCGTCCTTGATGCCGGTCAGGTGCTGGATGGCACCGCTGATGCCGACGGCCACGTACAGTTCCGGCGCGATGATCTTGCCGGTCTGGCCGACCTGCAGGTCGCTGGGCACGTAGCCGGCGTCGACCGCGGCGCGCGAGGCACCGACGGCGGCACCGAGCTTGTCGGCCAGCTGGAAGATGACCTTGAAGTTCTCTTCCGAACCGACGCCACGGCCACCGGAGACCACGCGCTTGGCGCTCTGCAGGTCAGGGCGGTCGCTGGCACCGGCGGCCAGGCCGACGAAGCGGGTGTGCGCCGGCAGGGCCGCATCGACGCTGGCTGCTTCAACGGCGGCGCTGCCACCCTGGGCCGCTTCCGGCCACGACGCGGCGCGCACGGTGGCGACCACGATCTGGTCGGCCGGTGCTTCGACGGTGATGATGGCGTTGCCCGCGTAGATCGGGCGCTTGAAGGTGTGGCTGCCTTCCACGGCCATCAGGTCGGACACCTGGTTGACGCCCAGCAGGGCGGCCACGCAGGGCATCAGATCCTTGCCGAAGGTGGTCGACGGGCCGAAGACGTGGGTGTAACCCTTGGCCAGCTGCGCGATCTGCGGGGCCAGCACCTGGGCGATGGCCTGCGCGTTGGCGGCGTTGGCCACGGTCAGGACCTTGGCGACGCCGGCGATCTTCGCGGCTTCAGCGGCCACGGCGGCCGGGTCGGCGGCCAGCACCAGGACGTCGATGCTGGCACCGCTGATGGCGGCGGCGGCGCTGACGGTCTTGGCGGTGGCGGCGTTGAGCTTGCCGTCGTGGTGCTCGGCGATGACGAGAATCTTGCTCATTACAGCAGCCCCTTCTGCTTGAGTGCGGCAACCAGTTCGGCCGCGTCCTTGACCATCACACCCTTGCTGCGCTTGGACGGCGCGGCGTACTGGGTGGTCTTGAAGGTATCGGCGGCTTCAACGCCGAGGTCGGCCAGCTGCAGGGTCTCCAGCGGTTTGGACTTGGCCTTCATGATGTCCGGCAGCTTGATGAAGCGCGGTTCGTTCAGGCGCAGGTCGGTGGTGACCACGGCCGGCAGGTCCACTTCCAGCGTTTCCAGGCCGGCGTCGACTTCGCGGGTCACCGTGGCCTTGCGGTCGGCGCCCGCTTCTCCCGAGATCTCCAGCTTGCTGGCGAAGGTCGCCTGCGGGCGGCCCCACAGCGTGGCCAGCATCTGGCCGGTCTGGTTGGCATCGTCGTCGATGGCCTGCTTGCCGAGGATCACCAGGTCCGGCTGTTCCTTCTCGACCAGCTTGAGCAGGGTGCGGGCGGCGGTCAGCGGCTGGATGGCCTGGTCGGTCACGACGTGGATCGCACGGTTCGCACCCATGGCCAGGCCATTGCGCAGGTGCGCCTGGGCGTCGGCCGGGGCGATGGTGGCGACCACGACTTCCGTGGCGATGCCCTTGTCGCGCAGGCGCAGGGCTTCTTCCAGCGCGATTTCATCGAAGGGATTGGGCGACAGCTTGACGCCGTCGGTGACCACGCCGGAACCGTCCGGCTTGACCTGAATGCGGACGTTGTAGTCCACCACGCGCTTGTACGCGACGAGGATTTTCATCTGGTACTCGATCCTTGTAGTGCCGGCCGTTGGCCGGCTCACAGTAACGGGAAACGTCCGGTCCTCGCACAGCAACCGGTTCGGGGGTGGGATCCCGATTCTAGCTGGCTTGGGGTGACCATGCGAATGCGTATGGTTTTGCTGCGATGCGGCAAAAAAAGCCCTCGCCCCGTGTGCTGTTCACGTCCTGCACGCAGTCGTGAAGAGTACTGGCATGTATGCTGTGCCGCTGTGTCGGGGCGCTTCGAGCGCCCCCTGGAAGCATTCAAATAACAGGAGAACAGGTAGTGTCCACTTGGCTTGTCACCGGCGGCGCCGGTTTCATTGGCGGCAACTTCGTTCTCGAAGCGGTCGCCCGCGGCGTCAAGGTTGTCAATCTCGACGCGCTGACCTACGCCGGCAACCTGAAGACCCTGTCCAGCCTGGAAGGCAACCCGAACCACGTGTTCGTGCAGGGTGACATCGGCGACAGCGCCCTGGTGGCCCGCCTGCTGGCCGAACACCAGCCCGACGCGGTGCTGAATTTCGCCGCCGAAAGCCACGTCGACCGCTCCATCGACGGTCCGGGTGCCTTCATCCAGACCAACGTCGTCGGCACCCTGGGCCTGCTGGAAGCGGTGCGCGACCATTGGAAGGGCCTGCCGGCCGAGCAGGGCGCGGCCTTCCGCTTCCTCCACGTGTCCACCGACGAGGTGTACGGCACCCTGGGCGAGACCGGCAAGTTCAGCGAGACCACCCCGTATGCGCCCAATTCGCCGTACTCGGCGTCCAAGGCCGCGTCGGACCATCTGGTGCGTGCGTTCCACCACACCTACGGGCTGCCGGTGCTGACCACCAACTGCTCCAACAATTACGGCCCGTACCACTTCCCCGAGAAGCTCATTCCGCTGGTGATCGCCAAGGCACTGGCCGGCGAACCGCTGCCGGTGTACGGCGATGGCAAGCAGGTGCGTGACTGGCTGTTCGTCACCGACCATTGCGAAGCGATCCGCACCGTGCTGGCCAAGGGCAAGGTCGGCGAGACCTACAACGTCGGCGGCAATTCGGAAAAGCAGAACATCGAAGTCGTGCAGGCGATCTGCGCGCTGCTCGATGCGCGCCGTCCGCGTGACGATGGCAAGCCGCGCAGCAGCCAGATCACCTACGTTACCGATCGCCCGGGCCATGACCGTCGCTATGCGATCGATGCGTCGAAGCTGAAGAACGATCTCGGCTGGGAACCGGCCTACACCTTCGAGCAGGGCATCGCCTTCACCGTTGACTGGTACCTGGACAACCAGGAGTGGGTCAACGGCGTGCTCGACGGCAGCTACCGCCTGCAGCGCATCGGCACCAGCGCCTGAAACCGGGAGAGAACATGACGCAGCGTAAAGGCATCATCCTGGCCGGCGGCTCCGGCACCCGGCTGTATCCGATCACCAAGGGCGTCAGCAAGCAGCTGCTGCCGGTGTACGACAAGCCGATGATCTACTACCCGCTCAGCGTGCTGATGCTGGCGGGCATCCGTGAGGTGCTGATCATCAACACCCCGCACGAACAGGCGTTGTTCCAGCAGCTGCTGGGCGACGGTTCGCAGTGGGGCATGGACATCCAGTACGCCGTGCAGCCCAGCCCTGACGGGCTGGCGCAGGCCTACCTGATCGGCCGCGACTTCGTGGCCGGCAAGCCGAGCTGCCTGGTGCTGGGTGACAACATCTTCCACGGCCACGGCCTGCGCGACGTGCTCACGCGCGCCGACCAGCGCGTGGACGGCTCGACGGTGTTCGGCTACTGGGTGAACGACCCGGAGCGCTACGGCGTGGCCGAGTTCGACGCGAGCGGCAAGGTGGTGGACCTGGTGGAAAAGCCGGAAAACCCGCGCTCGAACTATGCGGTCACCGGCCTGTACTTCTACGACGGCAACGCCAGTGCGCATGCTGCCGATCTGAAGCCGTCGCCGCGTGGCGAGCTGGAGATCACCGATCTCAACAAGCGCTACCTGGCCGAAGGCAAGCTGCACCTGGAAGCGCTGGGCCGCGGTTATGCCTGGCTTGATACCGGCACCCACCAGTCGCTGCTGGAAGCCTCCAACTTCATCGAGACCATCCAGACCCGGCAGGGCCTGCAGGTCTGCTGCCCGGAGGAAATCGCCTTCGGCCAGGGCTGGATCAGCGCCGAGCAGCTGGAGGCGCTGGCCGCCCCGCTGATCAAGAATGGCTATGGCCAGTACCTGCAGAAGCTCGCGCTGCGTGGAGTCGTTCCGTGAAAGTGATCGAAACCAGACTGCCGGGCTGTGTGGTGATCGAGCCGGCGGTGTTCGGCGATGCCCGTGGTTATTTCTTCGAAACCTGGAATGCCGAGCGCTTCGCCGCGCTGGGTCTGCCGGAGCGGTTCGTGCAGAGCAACGTCTCGACCTCGGCGCAGGGCGTGCTGCGCGGCCTGCATTACCAGTGGCCGCGTCCGCAGGGCAAGCTGGTCAGCGTGCTGGAAGGCGAGGTCTATGACGTCGCCGTCGACATCCGTCGCGGCTCGCCGACCTTCGGCCAGTGGGAAGCGGTGGTGCTGAGCGCGGAGAACAAGAAGCAGTTCTGGATTCCGGAAGGCTTCGCCCACGGCTTTGCCGTGCTGTCCGAGCGTGCGGTGTTCAGCTACCTGTGCACCGAGGTCTACCTGAAGGACTTCGATGCCGGCGTGCGCTGGAACGATGCCGACATCGCGGTGGACTGGCCGGTGAGCGCACCGACCCTGTCGGCCAAGGATGAGAGCGCACCGTTCCTGAAGGACATCGCCGAAGACCGCCTGCCGGTCTATAGCGCATGACCGTGCTGGTCTTTGGTGGTAACGGTCAGGTCGGGCAGGAACTGCTGCGCGCACTGGCCCCGTTGGGGCCGGTGGTGGCGACCACGCGCAGTGGCCAGCTGCCCGACGGCAGTGCGTGCGAGGTGGCCGATTTCGGCCAGCCTGACAGCCTGCCGGCGCTGCTGGACCGCCTGCAGCCGTCGGTGGTGGTCAATGCCGCCGCCTACACGGCGGTCGACCGTGCCGAGCAGGACGTGGAGGCCGCGTTCGCGGCCAACGCGCAGGCGCCGGGCGTGATCGCGCGCTGGTGTGCAGCCCATGGCGTGCCGTTCGTGCATTACTCCACCGACTACGTGTTCGATGGCCGGGGCAGCGCGCCTTATCGCGAAGACGAAGCGACCGCGCCGCTGGGCGTCTACGGCACCAGCAAGCGGGATGGCGAGGAGGCCGTTCGCGCAGCCGGTGGCCGCCACCTGATCTTCCGCACGGCGTGGGTGTATGCCTCCCACGGCGCCAATTTCCTGCGCACGATGCTGCGGGTGGGCGCCGAGCGCGACCAGCTGCGGGTGGTGGCCGACCAGATCGGTACGCCGACCCCGGCCGCGCTGATCGCCGATGTCACCGCACAGGCGCTGCAGCACCCCGGGCAGCTGTCGGGCACCTGGCATCTGACCGCCAGTGGCCAGACCAGCTGGCATGGATTTGCCGAAGCGATTTTCGCCGAGGCGTTGGCCACTGGTGTATTGGCCAAGGTGCCGGCCGTCGAAGCGATTCCCAGTTCCGAGTACCCGACCCCGGCCAAGCGTCCGGCATGGTCGGTGCTGGACAACCGCCGGCTGCAGCAGGAGTTCGGCATCGTGCTGCCGGCCTGGCAGGACGGCCTGAAGCGCGTCATGGCTGAGATTGCCTGATCCGGTAGGGGTGTGCCGACCAACGGTCGGCACCCACCGCAGGGCGCCTCAACTGCGCCCGTAGGTGTCCTCGAAGCGCACGATGTCATCCTCGCCCAGGTAACTGCCGGACTGCACTTCGATCAGCTCCAGCGGCAGCTTGCCCGGATTGCGCAGGCGATGGGTCACGCCCAGCGGGATGTAGGTGCTCTGGTTCTCGCTCAGCAGGATCACTTCGTTGCCGCGGGTCACCTCGGCGGTGCCACTGACCACGATCCAGTGTTCGGCGCGATGGTGGTGCATCTGCAGGCTCAGCGTGCCACCCGGCTTGACCGTGATGCGCTTGACCTGGAAACGCTCGCCGTTGTCGATCGAATCGTAGGCGCCCCACGGGCGGTACACCTTGCGGTGCCAGGTGGCTTCGCTGCGGCCGTCGGCCTTCAACTGCGCCACCACCGTCTTGACCTCCTGCATGCGGTCGGCCTTGCCGACCAGCACCGCATCGTCGGTTTCCACCACGATCACGTCGTCCAGGCCGACCATCGCCACCAGGCGCTGGCCATAGGCATAGGTGTTGCGGCAGTCGATGGCGATCACATCGCCCTGATGGGCATTGCCGTCGCCATCCTGCTGCGAGACATCGCGCAGCGCGGTCCACGAGCCGACATCGTTCCAGCCTGCGTCGAGCGGAATCACCACCGCGTCGGCGGTCTTTTCCATCACTGCGTAGTCGATGGAATCGGACGGCACCGCGGTGAACGCGTCCTTGTCCAGGCGGGTGAAGTCGGCATCGCGGCGTGACTGCTGCCACGCCGTGCGGCTGCCGGCCAGCATCGCCGGCTGGAAGCGTTCCAGCTCCTGCAGGTAGCGCGAGGCCTTGAACAGGAACATGCCGCTGTTCCAGTAGTACTGGCCGCTGGCCACGTAGCCGCTGGCGGTGTCCAGGTCGGGCTTCTCGACGAAACGCTCGACGGCGCGAAGACCCTGGCCATCGGCGGCCTTGATATAGCCATAGCCGGTTTCCGGGCCCGTGGGCACGATGCCGAAGGTCACCAGCTTGCCCGCTTCGGCGGCGTTGGCCGCCGCCTGCACCGCGCTGCGGAACGCCGCTTCACCGGTGATCACGTGGTCCGAGGGCAGCACCAGCAGCAGCGCATCGGCACCGTCACGGGTGGCTTCCAGGGCGGCCACGGCGATCGCCGGCGCGGTGTTGCGGCCGACCGGCTCGAGGATGATCGCGGCAGGCTCCGCGCCGACCTGCTGCAGCTGTTCGGCGGCAACAAAGCGGTGTTCCTCGTTGGCGATCACCAGCGGACCGCGGCTGGCGATGGGCGCCACCCGCTGCCACGTGGCCTGCAGCATGGTCAGCTGGCCGGCCAGCGGCAGGAACTGCTTCGGGTAAGCCTCGCGCGAAAGCGGCCAGAGCCGCGTGCCGGAGCCGCCGGACAGGATGACGGGTTGGATGCTGCTCATGGAGGCCTCGGTTACTGCTGGATGAGCTGCGACAGCTCGTCGGTACGCGCCTGCAGCAGCGCGGCGTCACCACGGGCTTCGACGTTCAGGCGCAGCAGTGGTTCGGTGTTGGAGCTGCGCAGGTTGAAGCGCCAGTCACCGAAGTCGGCGCTGACGCCGTCGGTGTGGTCCAGCGCCGGCGACTGCGCGGCGAAGTGTGCCATCACGCGGGCGACGGCCGCCTTGGCGTCAGCCACCTTGAAGTTGATCTCGCCGCTGCACGGGAAGGCCGCCATGCGGTCCTCCACCCAGTCGGCCAGCGAGCGGCCGCTCTCGGACACCAGCTGTGCGATCAGCAGCCACGGGATCATGCCGGAGTCCGCATAGGCGAATTCGCGGAAGTAGTGGTGGGCGCTCATCTCGCCGCCGTACACCGCATCCTCGGCGCGCATCTTTTCCTTGATGAAGGCGTGGCCGCTCTTGCACAGCACCGGCACGCCGCCGGCCGCTTCGACCATTTCCACGGTGTTCCAGACCAGGCGCGGATCGTGCACGACCTTGCCGCCCGGATTGCGGGCGAGGATCGCCTTGGCCAGCAGGCCGACCAGGTAGTAGCCCTCGATGAAGCGGCCGGTGTGGTCGAAGAAGAAGCAGCGGTCGAAGTCGCCGTCCCAGGCGATGCCGAAGTCGGCACCGTGTTCGCGCACGGCCTCGGCGGTGGCGGCACGGTTTTCCGGCAGCAGCGGGTTGGGGATGCCGTTGGGGAAGTTGCCATCGGGTTCATGGCAGATGCGGATGAACTCCAGCGGCAGGTGCGGCGCGAGCAGGTCGACGATGGCACCGGCGCCGCCGTTGCCGGCGTTGACCACCAGCTTCAGCGGCTTGAGCCTGCTGGCGTCGACGTAGCTCAGCAGGTGGTCGATGTAGGCACCCTTGTCGTGGCGGGCGGTCTGCGTTGCGCTCGGCGGCTGGGGGGCGCCGGTATCGGCGGCCACGGCGTCGGAGATCGCGAACAGGCCGGTATCGGAGCTGATCGGACGTGCGTTTTCCTTGACCAGCTTCATCCCGTTGTAGTCCATCGGGTTGTGGCTGGCGGTCACCATCACGCCACCGGCGGCGCCCAGGTGGTCGGTCTGGAAGTAGACCTCCTCGGTGCCGCACAGGCCGATGTCGATCACCTCGCGGCCGACGCCGCGCAGGCCGGCGGCGAGCGCATCCTGCAGGGCGGGGCTGGTCAGGCGGACGTCATGTCCCAGTACTACCGGGCCCGGAGCGAGCTGAGCGTCCAGCGCCACGCCGATGCGGCGGGCCAGGTCTTCGTTCAGTTCTTCCGGGACGCGGCCGCGGATGTCATAGGCCTTGAAGGCGGGCAGGGGCATCGAGCGAGTCCTTGGTGAGTTCAGTCGGCTAGTGTAATGCCAGCCCTGTGTGGGAATCGTTTCCATGCCGCATCGCCACGTGACCCTCCGGCGTGCTGGCCTAGAATGGTGCGATTACATCAGCGAGGTGAGGGCGTAGATGAACAACCCGGCAACGACCGGCGGCAAGCGCAGCAAGCGCTTCGCTTCGGCGGCGGAGGCCCTGCAGGGCGTCATCGCCGATGGCCAGACCCTGGCCGTGGGCGGCTTCGGCCTGTGTGGCATTCCCGAGGCGCTGATCGCCGCACTGCGCGACAGCGGCGCCAAGGGCCTGACCGTGATCTCCAACAACGCCGGCGTCGATGGCTTCGGCCTCGGCCAGCTGCTGGAAACGCGGCAGATCAAGAAGATGATTTCGTCCTACGTGGGCGAGAACAAGGAATTCGAACGGCAGTTCCTGGCCGGTGAGCTGGAACTGGAGTTCAACCCGCAGGGCACCCTGGCCGAGCGCCTGCGTGCCGGCGGCGCGGGCATCCCGGCCTTCTTCACTGCCACCGGCTACGGCACGGTGGTGGCCGAAGGCAAGGAAACCCGCGAGTTCGACGGCAAGCACTACGTGATGGAAACCGCGCTGCGTGCCGACGTTGCCCTGGTCAAGGCCTGGAAGGCCGACGAAGCCGGCAACCTGGTGTTCCGCAAGACCGCGCGCAACTTCAACCCCGCCTGTGCGATGGCCGGCAAGGTCTGCATCGTGGAAGTGGAAGAGGTGGTGCCGGTGGGCGCCATCGACCCGGATCAGGTGCACCTGCCGGGCATCTACGTGCACCGCATCGTGCACAACGCGCACCCCGAGAAACGCATCGAACAGCGCACCATCCGCGCGGAGGGCAACTGACATGGCGTGGACCCGTGACGAGATGGCGGCACGTGCCGCCCGCGAACTGACCGATGGCGCCTACGTGAACCTCGGCATCGGCCTGCCGACCCTGGTGGCCAACCACATTCCCGAAGGCGTGGACGTGTGGCTGCAGTCGGAGAACGGCCTGCTTGGCATCGGCCCGTTCCCGACCGACGCCGAAGTGGACGCCGACCTGATCAACGCCGGCAAGCAGACCGTCACCGCGCGTGCCGGTGCCAGCTATTTCGGCAGCCATGACAGCTTCGCGATGATCCGCGGTGGCCACGTCAACCTGGCCATCCTTGGCGCCATGCAGGTGACCGACAAGGGCGACCTGGCCAACTGGATGGTGCCCGGCAAGATGGTCAAGGGCATGGGCGGCGCGATGGACCTGGTGGCCGGCGTGCAGCGCGTGGTGGTGCTGATGGAGCACACCGCGAAGAACGGCGAGCACAAGATCCTGGCCGAATGCTCGCTGCCGCTGACCGGCGTCGGCGTGGTCGATCGCATCATCACCGACCTGGCCGTGTTCGACGTGACCGACGACGGCCTGGTGCTGGTGGAAGCGGCGCCGGGCGTGGCCGATGACGAACTGAAGGAAAAGACCGGCGTGCCGTTCCGGCAGGCCTGAGTGACCGTGCGCGGGGCGCCTCTGCCGCCCCGCGCATGAGGACGACCGCGATGCTGTTCCCCCACGACCTGCCCGATGCCGACGTCCAGCACCTGCCGGGCTGGCTGCCCGCCGACGCCGCCGATGCGCTGCTGCCGGCGCTGCAGGCGGAACTGCCGTGGGAGGTGCACCGCATCCGCATGTTCGGCAACTGGGTGGATTCGCCCCGGCTGAGCTGCTGGATCGGTGACCCGCAGGCGCGTTATCGCTATTCCGGTGCCGAGTTCGTGCCGCACCCTTGGCCGCCGCGGCTGCAGGCCTTGCGCGAGCGGCTGCAGGCGCAGGGCATCGGTGCGTTCAACAGCGTGCTGGTCAACCGCTACCGCAACGGCGGCGATTACATGGGCTGGCACAGCGATGACGAACCGGAGCTGGGGTCGTCACCGCTCATCGCCTCGCTCAGCCTGGGCTCGGCGCGCCGCTTCCTGCTGCGACGGCGCGATGATCCCGCGCGAAAGGCCGAATTCCTGCTCGGCCACGGCGACCTGCTGCTGATGGGCGGCAGCACCCAGCGTTTCTACCAGCACGCGCTGCCGAAGATGGCGCGGGTGCAGGGCGAGCGGATCAACCTGACGTTCCGCTGGATCACCCCGCGCGGGTGAATGCCCGATGGGGTCAGAGCCCTTTCCCGCCGGGAAAGGGCTCTGACCCCTGCAACGGTCAGCGCTTCAGCGCAGCCGCGTCGCTCTGTCCGTTCACCAGCGTCCAGCCCACCACGTCCTGCGCCAGCTGCTGCAGGCCACGCTCGAAGGCGGCGGCCACGGCTGGAATCTCGGTGCTGCCGACCGGCTGCGCCTGGCGGAAGGTGCGGTCGGCCACCACGCGCTGGTCGGTGGTGTGGATCAGCTTGGCGTTCACTTCGATCACCACGGTCGGCGTGGCCTGGCCCTGGTAGTCCGATTCGAAGCGGCGGATATCAGTGGCCAGCTTGTAGTCGGCGCGGATGCCGGCGGCGGTGCGGGCCACGCCGCGCAGGCGGCCGGAATCCTCGAAGCCGCGCAGCAGGGTGTCTTCGATGATGTCGGTGGCCGGCTGTGCCCAGCTGGCGCCCTTGTAGATCTCCAGCTCGGACGGCGTCGGCCGCACGTTGATGCGCGGGCTGTCGACCATGCGCGCGGCGCTGGGCTTGGACACCACCAGCTGCCAGTCGGCCTGCGGCCAGCTCGGGTCCACCTTCACCTGCACGGCGGGCGAATACAGGGTGACCGGGCTCTTGTCGCCGCTGCCGAGGATCGAGCAGCCACCCAGCAGGGCGACCGCCGAGGCGGCCAGCAGCAGGCGCGGAAGGGTCATCGGGCTCATTTGGGTTCGAACTCCTTCGGTGCGTCGCGGCCCAGCAGGTAGCGCGCGGGGTTGTTCTCGAGGCGGTCGCTGACCCGGCGCAGGTCGCGGATCAGGCCACGCAGTTCATTCAGCGTCGGGCCCAGCTGGCCGAGGCCATCGTTGGCGAAGCTGTTGATGGCCGCCCGGTTCTCGCCGAGGATCGAATCGGCATTGCCGGCCGCCGAATCGAGCTTGCCCAGGGTGGCGTCGAGCTTGTCGATGATGCCCGGCAGCTGCTGCACCAGATTCTTGTCCAGGCGCTCGATGGTGCCGTTGGTGGTCTTCAGCGTGGTGTCCAGGCTGCGTGCGGCATCGCGCGCGCTGAGCAGCAGCGCCTGGGTGCCCTGGTCACGGTCAGCCAGGCCGCCGCTGATGGTTTCCAGGTTGGCCAGGGTGGCGTTGATCGAGGCCACGTTGCGGTCGCTGAGGATCTGGTCCATGCGCTCGACGATGCGGTTGGCCACGTCGGTGATGTTCTGCAGCGCCGACGGCGTGGTCGGGATGATCGGCGCCGGATCCTTGTTGACCGTGGTCAGCGTCGGCGCCTGCGGCGTGCCGCCACTGAGCTGGATGATCGACGGACCGGTCAGGCTGGTGATGGCCAGCTTGGCGCGGGTATCGGTCTTGACCGGGGTGTTGGAGTTCAGGCGGATGCGTGCGACCACCTGGCGCGGGTCGTCCGGCACCAGGTTCAGTTCGGTGATCGAGCCCACCGCGATGCCGTTGTACTGCACCGGGCTGCCGACCGACAGACCGGTCACCGCCTCGCGGAACACCACGCGGTATTCCTGCCAGGTGCGGTCGGAGGAGTACTTGGCTGCCCACAGGCCGAAGGCCAGCAGGGCCAGGCCGGTGATCAGGGTGAACGCGCCGATCAGTACGTAGTTGGCTTTGGTTTCCATGGCTCAGGCACTCTTGATCTGTTCGCCGCGTGCAGCACGCGCGCGGGGTCCGTGGAAATATTCCTGGATCCACGGATGGTCCAGTGTCTCGATCTCCGGCAGCGGCGCATTGGCCACCACCTTGCGGTCGGCGATCACCGCCACCCGGTCGCAGATCGCATACAGCGTGTCCAGGTCGTGGGTGATCAGGAACACGGTCAGGCCCAGCGCTTCCTGCAGGGTCTTGATCAGGCGGTCGAAGGCGGCTGCGCCGATCGGGTCCAGGCCGGCGGTGGGTTCGTCCAGGAACAGCAGCGGCGGGTCCAGCGCCAGCGCCCGTGCAAGGCCGGCGCGCTTGCGCATGCCGCCGGACAGCTGCGAGGGCAGCTTGTTGATCGCATCGGCGGGCAGGCCGGCCAGCTTCACCTTCAGCAGCGCCAGTTCGTAATGCCAGCGCTCGGGCAGCTCGCGGTGGTGTTCCTTCAGCGGCACCTGCACGTTCTCACCCACGGTCAGCGAGGAGAACAGGGCGCCATCCTGGAACAGCACGCCGGTGTTGCGCTCGATGTGCAGGCGGCTTTCGGCATCGTCGGCGCGTGCGTCGCGGCCGAGCACCTCGATCTGCCCCTCGTCGGGCACCCGCAGGCCGAGGATCGAGCGCATCAGCACCGATTTGCCGGTGCCCGAACCGCCGACCACGCCGAGGATCTCGCCGCGGCGCACGTCCAGGTCCAGGCCTTCGTGCACGGTCTGGCTGCCGAAGCGGTTGACCAGCCCACGCACGCGGATGGCCAGGTCGTGGCCCTGGTCGTCCTGCATGGCGGCATCGGTGGGGGTGTCGTGTGCGTTCATGTCACCAGTCCATGTGCATGAACCACAACGCCGCGAAGGCGTCGATGATGATGACCAGCGAGATGGTCTGCACCACGCTGGAGGTGGTGCGTTCGCCCACCGACTGCGCCGTGCCTTCCACCTTCAGGCCCTCCAGGCAGCCGATCAGGCCGATCACCAGCGCGAACACCGGCGCCTTCGACAGGCCCACCAGCATGTGCCGCACTTCCATCGTTTCGTGCATGCGCGCGATGTACATCTGCGGCGGGATGTCCAGGTCGAACGCGCCGACGGTGATGCCGCCGGCCAGGCCGGCGATCATCGCGATGAAGGTCAGCAGCGGCAGGGTCACCAGCAGGGCGAGCAGGCGCGGCAGCACCAGCAGGTCGACCGGGTCCAGGCCCAGCGTGCGCATCGCATCGATTTCCTCGCGCGCCTTCATCGCGCCGATCTGCGCGGTGAACGCACTGGCGGTGCGGCCGGCCAGCACGATGGCGGTGAGCAGCACGGCGAACTCGCGCAGGAAAGCGATGTTGACCAGTTCGACCACGTAGATCTCCGCGCCGAAGTCGCGCAGGATGGTCGAGCCGAGGAAGGCGATGACCGCGCCGACCAGGTAGGACAGCAGGGCCACCAGCGGCACCGCGTCCAGCCCCACCTGTTCCATCTGGTGCACGGTGGCGGTCAGGCGGAAGCGCCGCGGTTCCTTCACCAGCCGCGCGGCCTTCACCAGGTTCTCGCCGAGGAAGCTGCACAGCGCCTTGATGTTGTGGCCGGTGGCATGGACGCTGACGCCGAGGCGTTCGAGCGCGGCCAGCACGCCGAAATCGCGCTTGGCCTTGGGACGGTCGTCGGCCACTTCCTCGATGGTGCACACCAGCGCCTGGTGGTCCGGGCGGAACTGCAGTGCCTGTTCGCCGAGGTCGGCACGATGGGCCACGCGCAGCACCTGCAGCACGCCGGCCGAGTCCAGCTGTTCGATGCCGGTGGCATCGATGCCGGTCAACGTGTCGGGAATACCACGCAGCACCTCGGCCGCGTCCAGCGCGGTCTTCAGGGTCCAGTGCCCGGACAGGCGGATCAGCCCGGGATCGTGGGCGTCCTGTTCAAGCCGGGGGGCGTGGTTCGGGGTCATGGGGGCCATTCGGTTCGCAGCATAACCGTTTCGTCCTGCGCGCCGCGTCGAACCGGGATGAATTTCTCCTGCCGGGCCCCGCGTGGGTAATACTACGGCGCATGTCTGCAGACGCTCACACGATCCCCACGCCCCCGGCCACCTACGCACAGCGCGTGGCATTCGTTTCCGAGATCGCCGGGCGCCTGCACAGCTATGGCACCACCGCACAGCGCCTGGAAACGGCCGTGGTGGCCCTGGCGCGCCAGCTCGATCTCGATTGCGAGCCGTGGTCCAACCCCACCGGCATCATCCTCAGCTTCAGCGATCCGGCACAGGCCATCGGTTCCAGTGACATCACCCGGGTGATCCGCCTGGCACCGGGCGAGAACGACCTGCACAAACTGAGCGTGGCCGACCGCATCGCCGAGGAAGTGTCCAACGGCCGCATGAGCATCGCCCAGGGCCATACCGCGCTGCGCCAGCTGGACAAGGATCCCGGCCGGCGCGGCAAGCTGCGCACCATCCTGTCCTTCAGCCTGGGCGCGGCCGGCGTGGCCGGCATGTGGAAACTGCCGTGGCTGGATATCGCCACCGCCGGTGTCATCGGTCTGATGATCGGCCTGCTGGGCATGGTCACCGACCGCCGCCCGGCCACCCGCGAGGCCGCCGAAGCCCTGGCCGCGCTGCTGGCGGGCATGGTCGCCACGCTGGTGGCTGCCTTCATCGGCGCGCTCAATCTCAATACCGTCATCATTGCTTCGCTGGTGGTGCTGCTGCCCGGCATGTCGCTGACCAATGCGGTCAATGAACTGGCCAGCCAGCACTGGGTATCGGGTACCGCGCGTTTCGCCGGTGCGCTGACCACCATCATGAAACTCAGCGTCGGCGCGATGATCGCGGTGACCCTGGCCGATGTGCTGGGCCTGGAGCCGGTGATCCGTGCCGCGCGGCCGCAGGGGCCGTGGGTGGAATGGGGCTCGCTGCTGACCGCGGCATTCGCCTTCGCCATGCTGTTCAAGGCCAACCGTCGTGATTATCCGTGGGTGATGGCGGCCTCGGTGGCCGGTTATGCCATTTCCAAATTCGGTGGCCACGCCTGGGGCGCACCGGCCGGTATTTTCCTGTCCGCGATGCTGCTGACCGCCGGCGGTAATCTGTTCGGCCGCCTGGTCGGGCGCCCGGGCGCGATCATCCGCCTGCCGGGCATCATCATGATGGTGCCGGGCAGCACCAGCCTGCGCGGCGTGCTGACCCTGGTGCAGCAGCAGGACGTGGGCGCCGGGCAGAGCGTGTTCCTCACCGTGCTCAACGTGGTGATGGCGCTGGTGGCCGGCCTGCTGTTCGGCAACCTGCTGATGCCGGCCCGCAAAACTCTGTGACGGTGCAAAAAAAAACGCCGGCTTTCGCCGGCGTCTTTCATTCCAACCTGATATTCGGCCTTACGCCTTCTTGATCAGGAAATCTTCCGGCTTCTTGCCGCCCTTGGCGGTCAGTTCGGCCATCCAGCGCGGCTGCTTGCCACGGCCGGTCCAGGTTTCCTTCGGGTTGGCCGGATTACGGTACTTCGGGGCAACCTTGCCCAGCTTGCGGCCGGCGGTCTTCGCCGGTGCCTTGGTGGCCTTCGTCGCCTTGCGGGCGCGCGGGGCGGCCGGGGCATCACCGAACAGTTCCTCGATGGTGTAACCCTCGGCCTTGGCCAGCTTGCTCAGCTGGGCACGTACCTTGGTGATCGGGCGACGCTTGGCCACGATGGTCTGCTGCTTCTTGGCGGTACGGATCAGGGCGCCCAGCTCGCGTGCCGACAGGCCGCTCAGGTCGATGCTCATCTACGATTACTCCGGAAACTGAATTAGGGACAGGGACGAGCCGGTCCGTGGCGTCGCGGGACAGAATAATGACGAATTAATCCCAGCACAAACATCGGCAGTCGCGACATGGCGGCCAGATGGCCCCAATGCGTCTATTTTGACCGGATTATGTCCGGCCGCATTTTGCTGGCGCGCACAAAACAGGCAAAAAAAGACCGGGGCAAGCCCCGGTCTCTCTGGTCAGCCCTGCAGTCGCTGCAGCAGGGTGGTCTTGTCCAGGCTTTCCGCCTCGCTGGCACGGCGCGAACGGTATTCGAACGTGCCGGCGGCCAGGCCGCGTTCGCTGACCACGACCCGGTGCGGTACGCCGATCAGCTCCATGTCGGCGAACATGGCGCCCGGGCGCAGGCCACGGTCGTCCAGCGCCGCATCCAGGCCTGCATCGCGCAGTTCCTGCAGCAGGCCGGCCGCCGCTTCGGCCACGCCTGCGTCGCCCTTCGGGTTGATCACGCACACCACCACCTGCCACGGCGCCATCGCCTCGGGCCAGATGATGCCGGCGTCATCGTGGTTCTGTTCGATCGCCGCAGCGACCACGCGGGAAATGCCGATGCCGTAGCAGCCCATCGCCATCACCGCGGCCTTGCCGTTCTCGTCCAGGACGGTGGCGTCGAGCGCGGCGGCGTACTTGCGGCCCAGCTGGAAGACGTGGCCGACCTCGATGCCGCGGGCGATCTTCAGCTCGCCGCCATCGACGGCGCGGTCACCGGCCTGCACGTTGCGGATGTCAGCCACTTCCGGCTCGGCCAGGTCGCGGCCCCAGTTGACGCCGGCCAGGTGGAAACCGGCCTCGTTGGCGCCGACCACGAAGTCGGCCATGGCCGCCACTTCACGGTCGGCGATCACGCGGATGGCCTTGGCCGGGGCGACCGGGCCGAGGAAGCCCGGCACGCTGCCCAGGTACTCGGTGATCTCCGCCTCGCTGGCGAAGCGCTGGTCTTCCAGGCCGGCGACCTTGCCCAGCTTGATCTCGTTGACGTCATGGTCGCCGCGGACCAGGGCCAGCACGAAGCCGGCTTCGGTCATCAGCGCCACCGACTTCACGGTGCGGGTCAGGTCGAGGCCGAGCAGGGCGGCGACGTCCTCGCAGGTCTTCTGCGTGGGGGTGTCCACCTTGCGCATGGTTTCGGCGGCCGCTGCACGCGGTGCCGGGTCAGCGGCCACGGCCGCTTCCATGTTGGCCGCATAATCCGAGCCGGTGGAGAATACCAGCGCGTCCTCACCCGAATCGGCGATGACGTGGAATTCCTGCGAGGCATCGCCGCCGATGGCGCCGGAATCGGCCTGCACCATGCGGAAATCGAGGCCGAGGCGGGTGAAGATGCGGCTGTAGGCCGCCTTCATGTTCTCGTATTCGCGCACCAGGCAGTCATCGTGCAGGTGGAACGAGTACGCATCCTTCATCAGGAACTCGCGCGCGCGCATCACGCCGAAACGCGGGCGGATCTCGTCGCGGAACTTGGTCTGGATCTGGTAGAAGTTGACCGGCAGCTGCTTGTAGCTGGACAGCTCGCTGCGCGCGAAATCGCAGGCCGCTTCTTCAGCGGTGGGGCTGTAGCAGAAGGTCTGTTCCTTGCGGTCCTTGATCTTCAGCAGCTGCGGGCCGAACTTCTCCCAGCGGCCGGTCTGCTCCCACAGTTCCTTCGGCTGGATGGTCGGGATCTGGAATTCGACGGCGCCGGCGCGGTCCATTTCCTCGCGCACGATGCGCTCGACCTTGCGCAGCACGCGCAGGCCCAGCGGCGACCAGGTGTACAGGCCCGATGCCAGCTTGCGGATCATGCCCGCCCGCAGCATCAACCGGTGGCTGGTCAGCTCGGCGTCGCTGGGGGTTTCCTTGGTGGTGTGCAGGTGGAACTGGGAGAGGCGCATCGGCGGCTTCGGATAACGGCAGAGACGCCTATTCTGCCAGCCCGGCCGGGGGTTTGTACCGGCAGGGCTGGCAGCCCTGCACCCGCAGAGGCCACGGCTACAGCCGAAGCAACAGCAGAGGCTGGTTTCCTGAGGGGAGGCGGGGTGGGTCCGGTGGCAGGGGACGCCGTGAACCCCCCTCCGGGGTCCGGCCCAGCCGCTGGCGGCTGTGCGTTCGGGCGCTTGCGAAGCAGTGCTTCGCAAGCAAAGCGCCCTCACCCATGGGGCTTGGTCGCGCCATCCATGGCGCTCACACCCCCTCAACCGGACCCACCCCGCCTTCGACAGGCCTCCGCGATCTGTCGGAGCACGGGGTCGGATCCCGTTGCTGCGCAACGGGCTCTGACCCCATTTGAATATCGATATCTGAGAGAAAAATCGTGTCGACCAAGGTCGACACCTACCAAAAGCTGCACATCGCCGTTACCAACGGCCGCGTGAAACTGTCGAAGGCGGGGCACTGTGGGTTTGCGGGTGTGAGCCGCATGGATGCGGCGACCAAGCCCCCATGGACGGGTTTACGGCGTCCCCGCAAACCCACAGTGCCCCGGCATCCCACGGAATGCCGCTCTGGCTCTGGCTCTGGCCGTTGCCTTGGCTTGCAAGCAGGTGCAGGGCTGCAAGCCCTGCCGAAAAACCCCTTAACCCGCCGGCGGGCAGTACGCCTTGATCGCCGCTTCGGCCAACCCCTTCTGCGCGCTGCGCTGCTCCGGCGTCAACGCGGTATCGGCCTTGCCGTCCCCGTCGGTGTCCTGCATGACCTCCCCGTTGCCGTCCAGCAGGGCCACGTTGGCGCGGGCGGTGCTGCACTGCTCCGGCACCGGCTTGGCCTCGCTGGCCTCTGCCGCGGGCGCCTGGCCGCCGCGGGCCTGCTCCCGGGTTTCGTATTTGCCCCCGGCCGGCGGCGTCTCCGAATACTGGGTCACGCCCTTGGCATCCTTCCACTTGTAGACGGGCCCGGCCACCGCGTTGGCACTGGCCAACAGCAGCAGGCATCCCAGGCAGGACAAGGCACGCATGGCAAACTCCGCAGAATGGGCGTAGAACGCCGATTGCAGCATTGCCGCCGACGGCTGGCAAGTCGATTAAACTGGATTCCATGGACCCGATCACACCGCCGCCGCGCTCGCGCACGATTTACCTGCTGCCCAACCTGTTCACCACCGCCGGCCTGTTTTCCGGCTTCTACGCGATCATCGCGGCGGCCAATGGCGATTTCGTCAATGCCAGCATCGCCGTGTTCGTGGCAGCGGTGATGGATGGCCTGGACGGTCGCGTCGCGCGCCTGACCGGCACCAGCAGCGAGTTCGGCGTGCAGTACGACTCGTTGGCCGACCTGGTCAGCTTCGGCATGGCCCCGGCGCTGGTGATGTACCACTGGTCGCTGTCGGAGCTGAAGTACGACGGCGAACTGCTCGGCCGTCTCGGCTGGGCGGTGGCCTTCCTGTATGCCGCCTGCGCGGCACTGCGCCTGGCCCGCTTCAACACCCAGGTGGCAGTGGTCGACAAGCGCTGGTTCGTCGGCCTGGCCAGCCCGGCCGCGGCCGGCCTGATGATGTCCTTCGTCTGGGCCTTCGCCGATGGCAGCCTGGGCTGGAATGGCAACGAGCTGCGCTTCGTCGCGCTGGCCGTCACCGTGGTCGCGGCCCTGCTGATGGTCAGCCGCATCCGCTTCTGGAGCTTCAAGGGCGGTGCTGCCAAGGGCACCCGGTCCGACCGTGTGCCGTTCCTGGTGCTGGCGCTGGTGCCGATCGCCATCGCCATCGCGGTCATCGACCTGCCGCGCGTGCTGTTCGTGGTGGGCATCCTCTACGCGCTGTCCGGCCCGGTGATGTGGGCCCTGCAGCGCCTGCGCAAGAAGCCCGAGGCGGCGTGAGCAAGGACCTGCCCGTGTTGTGGTCCCCGGCCCAGCAGGCCTGGCTGCAGGCCATGGGCTACACCGTCTTCCACGATGGCCAGCTGGCCGCCGAGCTGGACGCGGCCCTGCAGCTGAGCGTGGCCGAGGCCGAAGCCGCGGCCGCACCGGTGCGCAGTGAAGCGCCACGGCAGCCGCAACGCCAGGCCGATGCGCCGACCGAACGCGCACCGGCCCCGTACGAACGCCCGGCACCGCCCGTTCGCACCACCCCGGTGGCGGCGCCGGATACGGCGCCGGCCGCATCGCGGCCGCTGCCCGGCGGCAACGCCCGGCAGCCGTCGGTACGCCTGCCTGACCGCCTGCAGATCGCGCTGCTGCGCGCATCGGGCTGCAACCCGAATGACCCGGCCACGCAGGCCCTGATGGACAGCTGGCCGCTGGAACAGCTGCGCCGCGATCCGAAGGCAAAGCGCGCGCTGTGGCCGCAGCTGCGCGCGCTGCGCAAGCGGGGCGCGCCGTGAGTGCGGTCGCCCGGCCGGGCCCGGTGTCGATGCGCGCCCTGCGCGAAAGCGACCTCAATGCGGTGATGGCCATCGAAGTGCGTGGCTATCCCTACCCCTGGACCCGCGGCATCTTCCTGGACTGCCTGCGCGCCGGCTACCCCGGCCTGGCCGTGGAACGCGACGGCCTGCTGATCGGCTACGGCGTGCTGAGCCTGGCCGCCGATGAAGCCCACGTGCTCAACATCTGCATCGATCCGCTGGAGCAGTCGCATGGCCTCGGCCGGCAGCTGATGCGCGCACTGGTGCGCCTGGCCGGTGACCGTGGCGCGCAGCGCGTTTTCCTGGAAGTGCGGCCGTCCAATACCCCGGCGCTGGCGCTGTACCACAGCGAAGGGTTCAACGAGATCGGCCGCCGCCCGCGCTATTACCCGGCCGCCAACGGTCGTGAGGATGCGCTGGTGATGGCGATCGAGCTGGTCAACGACGACCTGCAGACGATGCCGCCGCTGTAACGGAGAGGGATTGCCGGCCAGCGGCCGGCACTACCGATGGGTGGTTTACGCCATCCGCAGCGCCAGCACGCCAGCCACGATCAAGCCCGCCGCCAGCCAGCGCACCCGTGGCACGCGCTCGCGCAGCACGAACACCGAGATCAGCAGCGCGAACAGGATCGACGATTCGCGCAGTGCCGACACCATCGCCACCGGCACCTGGGTCATCGCCCACAGCGCCATCGCATAGGACGCGGTGGTGCCGACACCACCGGCCAGGCCCAGCGGCCAATGCTGGCGCGCGTAGGCCAGCACTGCGCCACGTCGGGTGTACAGCGCCCATGCCGGCAGCGGCAGGCCTGACAGCAGGAACAGCCACAGCGTGTAGGCCAGCGCGCTGCCGGACTGGCGTGCGCCCTGTGCATCGACCAGCGTGTAGGTGGCGATCATCAACGCCGTCAGCAGTGGCTGGCCGAGCTGGCCGCGACGTGCGCCCAGCGCCATGCACAGGATGCCGGTGCTGACCAGGACCACGCCCAGCCACGCCGCTGGCGGCAACGACTGGCCGAACAGGCTGCCGGCCAATGCGACCAGGATCGGCGCGCAACCGCGCATCAGCGGGTAGGCCAGGCTCATGTCCACCTGCTGGTAGCAGCGTGCGACCAGGCCGTAATAGGTCACCTGCAGCAGCACCGACGCCGCCAGCCACGGCCAGCTGTCCGCCGCGGGCATGGGCAGGAAGGGCAGGGCGGCAGCTGAGAGCAGCGCGGCGCTGCCGGTCACCAGCACCGTGCCGAGAAATTTATCCGGCCCGCGTTTGACGATCGCGTTCCAGCTGGCATGCAGGGCAGCAGCGGCCAGGACCAGCAGGAAGAGGGAAAGCGGCATCACCCGATGATGCCATGTGGCAGAAATGGAAACGCCGGGCAATGCCCGGCGTTTCCATTTCCGCGTTGGTAGATGCCAACCTTGGTTGGCACCCGGACCGCAGGCGTTACAGCTTCGCGCGCTGTTCCTGCAGGCCGGCCAGCTGGGTGTTCCAGTCGACCAGGCGCACGCGCTCCTGCTCGACCACGGCCGGCGGCACCTTGTCGGTGAACTTGGCCAGCTTGGCCTCGCTCTTTTCCTTCTCGCTTTCCACGCGCTTGATTTCCTTGTCCAGGCGCGCGCGCTCGGCGTCGAGATCGACCAGGCCTTCCAGCGGCACCAGCAGCTTCAGCTCGCCCACGATCGCGGCGGCGGCCGGCGGCGCGCTTTCGCCTTCGCCCAACCACTGGATGCTGTCCAGCTTCAGCAGGAACGACAGCGAGGCGCTGAAGCGTTCGATGCGCACGCGGTCCAGCTCCAGTCCGGCCTGCAGGCGCAGCGGCACCAGCTTGGACGGGGCCACGTTCAGTTCACTGCGCACGCGGCGCACGGCACTGATCACGGCCTTCAGCCATTCCACGTCGGCCTCGGCCTGGGCGAAATCACCGGCGAATTCGTCGGCGGTCGGGTACGAGCGCAGCGACAGCGTGGTTTCGGCCAGGCCCAGGCGGGGGGCCAGCTGCTGCCACAGCTGTTCGGTGATGAACGGGGTGAGCGGGTGCAGCAGGCGCAGCAGCGCTTCCAGCACGTACAGCAGGGTGTGGCGGGTGCTGTCGGCGTCGGCGGCGTCGCCACCGTTCAGTGCCGGCTTGCTCAGTTCCAGGAACCAGTCGCAGAACTCGTTCCAGGCGAACTCATACAGGCACTGCGCCAGCAGGTCGAAGCGGTAGTTGGCGTAGTGACCCTGCGCCTCGGCGGAGACCGCGGCCAGGCGCGCCAGGATCCAGCGCTCGGCATCGGTGCGCGGCTGCGGCACGCCGTTGAACGCGGCACCCTCGGTGTTCATCAGGGTGAAGCGGCTGGCGTTCCACAGCTTGTTGCAGAAGTTCTTGTAACCCTCGGCGCGGTTCATGTCGAACTTGATGTCGCGGCCGTGGGTGGCCAGCGCGGCGATGGTGAAGCGCAGCGCATCGGCACCGTGGGCGGCGATGCCGTCCGGGAAGTCCTTGCGGGTGCGGCGCTCGATCTTCTCCGCGGCCTTGGGCTGCATCAGGCCGCTGGTGCGCTTGGCAACCAGGTCGTCGATGCTGATGCCGTCGATGATGTCCAGCGGGTCAAGCACGTTGCCCTTGGACTTGGACATCTTCTGGCCTTCGCTGTCGCGGATCAGGCCGGTGAAGTAGACGTCCTTGAACGGGATCTTCCCGGTCAGGTTGTCGGTGGCCATGATCATGCGCGCCACCCAGAAGAAGATGATGTCGAAGCCGGTGACCAGCACCGACGACGGCAGGTAGCGGTCGAAGCCACGCTCGGCCATGGCCTGCGCGTTCGGCCAGCCCAGGGTGGAGAACGGCCAGATCTGCGAGGAGAACCAGGTTTCCAGCACGTCGCTTTCCTGGCTCAGCACCACGTCGCTGCCCAGATTGTTCTTCGCGCGCACTTCGTCTTCGCTGCGGCCGACGTAGCAGCTGCCGGTGGCGGCATCGAACCAGGCCGGAATGCGGTGGCCCCACCACAGCTGGCGGCTGATGCACCAGTCCTGGATGTTGTTCATCCAGTGGCGGTAGGTGTTGATCCAGTTCGGCGGCACGAAGGCGATGCTGCCGTTCTCGACCAGCTCCAGGCCACGACGCGCCAGCTCGTCCATCTTCACGAACCACTGGTCGGTCAGGTAGGGCTCGATCACCTGGCCGGTGCGGTCGCCGCGCGGCACCTGCAGCTTGTGCGCCTTGGTCTCGACCAGGATGCCCAGGTCTTCCAGTTCGCCCAGCACGGCCTTGCGCGCTTCGTAGCGGTCCATGCCCTGGAAGCGTTCGGGCGCGTTTTCATTCAGCACCGCCACCGGGGTGAACAGGTTGATCATCGGCAGGCTGTGGCGCACGCCCACCTGGTAATCGTTGAAATCGTGCGCCGGGGTGACCTTGACCACGCCGGTACCGAACGCGCGGTCGACATAGTCGTCGGCGATCACCGGCACGCGGCGGCCGGTCAGCGGCAGCACCACGCTCCGGCCGATCAGGTGCGCATAGCGCTCGTCTTCCGGGTGCACCATCACCGCGGTATCGCCCAGCAGGGTTTCCGGGCGGGTGGTGGCCACGACCAGGTAATCGCGGGTTTCGCGCAGGGTTTCCACGCCGTCGGCATCGCGCTCGACGTGCTCGTAGCTCAGGCCTTCGTCCAGCGTGTAGGCGATCGACCACAGGAAACCGTCTTCCTCGGCGCTCTCCACTTCCAGGTCCGAGATCGCCGTCTTCAGCACCGGATCCCAGTTGACCAGGCGCTGGCCGCGGTAGATCAGGCCCTGTTCGTGCCAGCGCACGAAGGCCTCGATCACCGCTTCGGACGGCTGCGGGTCCATGGTGAAGGTGCTGCGCGACCAGTCGGCCGAGGTGCCCAGGCGGCGCATCTGCCGCTCGATGATGTCACCGGACTGCTGCTTCCACTCCCACACCTTGCCGATGAAGCCTTCGCGGCCCAGCGAATCGCGGGTCTCGCCCTTGCCTTCCAGCGCGAGGTTGCGGCTGACCACCATTTCGGTGGCGATGCCGGCATGGTCGGTACCCACCTGCCACAGCGTGTCGTAGCCGCGCATGCGGTGGTAGCGCACCAGCGCATCCATCAGGGTCTGCTGGAAGGCATGGCCCATGTGCAGGGTGCCGGTCACGTTCGGCGGCGGCAGCAGGATGGTGTAGGGCTCGCCCTTGCCGGACGGCTTGAAGTGGCCGGCGTCCTCCCAGGTCTTGTAGAGGTCGGTCTCGAAGGACTTCGGGTCGTAGCTGGAGGCGAGTTGGGTCATGCGGGGGAACCAGGAGGTAATCGTTGAAGGATCAGGGCAGCGGGGCGGCCCATCAAGGGGGCCACGCCGCGCTCACATGTCGTGCTTGTTCAGGTCGTAGCCGGCGGTCTTGTACTGGCGCCAGCGTTCGCGCAGCGGTTCGCGCGCTTCCGGGTCGGCCGGCACCACTTCCAGCACGCGCTCGCACTGGCCCAGCCAGGGTTCGTCGCGCAGGTTGATGACCAGCGGGCGCATCGGCGCCTCGTCCCCGGGGATGGAAATCAGCACCACGGCCTCTTCCTCGTCCACGTCCTCGCCGACGATCTGGTGCGGGATGTAGGCATCCTCGTCGAACGACCAGAGCAGTTCGTCCAGCTCTTCGGCCTGGGCCTGGTCGCGGGCCAGCACCAGGGCGGGCAGCCCGGCATCGTTGGCCTTGCGCGCCAGTTCGCAGACCAGGCGCAGCGGCTCGGTCAGGAAACGGGGCTTGGCGATCAGGTAGAAATCAGCGCGGGGCATGGTAGGGTCCGGGTCGGGCAGGGGCCCGGCATGCCGGGCGGGGGCAGGCCGGAGGATGCCCCGGCCGGCGGGCGCCGGCCAGGGGCAGGTACGGCATCAGGCGCGGGCGACCTGGTCCAGCAGCCACTGGCTCAGCAGGCCGACCGGGCGGCCGGTGGCCATGCCACGCTTGCCTTCATCGCTGGCCACGCCGGCGATGTCCAGGTGGGCCCAGCGCTGGCCTTCGGCGAAGCGCGACAGGAAGCAACCGGCGGTGATGGCGCCGGCCCAGCGGCCGCCGATGTTGTAGACGTCGGCGAAGCTCGAATCCAGCATCGGCTGGTACTCATCCCACAGCGGCAGGCGCCAGGCGCGGTCGAACACGTGCTCGCCGGCGGCCAGCAGCTCGTTGGCCAGGTCGTCGTGCTTGCTCATCAGGCCGGCGGTCTGGTGGCCCAGGGCGACCAGGCAGGCGCCGGTCAGGGTGGCCACGTCGACCAGCGCGGCCGGCTCGAAGCGCTGCGCGTAGGTCAGCGCGTCGCACAGGATCAGGCGGCCTTCGGCGTCGGTGTTGCCGACTTCGATGGTCTTGCCCGACATCGAGGTGATGACGTCGGAGGGGCGGTAGGCGTTGCCGTCGATGGCGTTTTCCACCGCCGGCACGACCACCACCAGGTTCAGCGGCAGCTTGGCCTTCACGGCAGCGACGAAGGTGCCGATGACGTTGGCGCCACCGCACATGTCGTACTTCATCTCCTCGATGCCGCCCTGGGTCTTCAGGTTGACGCCACCGGTATCGAAGGTGATGCCCTTGCCGACCAGCACGTACGGCTTGGCGTCGCCGCCACCGGTCCACTTCAGCACGACCAGGCGCGGGCGGTTGGCCGAACCACGGGCCACGGCCAGCAGCGAGCCCATGCCCAGCGCTTCCATCTGGTGCTCGTCGAGGATCTCGGCTTCGGCGCCGTCGTGCTCGCCGGCGAACTTCACGCCCACTTCAGCCAGGTAGGCCGGGGTGCAGTAGTTCGGCGGCAGGTTGCCCAGCTCGCGGGCGAACTCGACACCGGCAGCGATGGCCTGGCCCTGGGCCAGGGCCTGGGCGTCGTCACCGGCGATGGCCAGCTGGGCCAGGCCGGCGTCATCGGCCTTCTTCTTGCCCAGGGTGGCGGTGTAGCGGTAGGCGGCGTGGTCGGCGGCGATCACCGCCTGGCGGATCGCCCAGGCCGCGTCGCGGTCCTTCACGGCCACTTCGGACAGGGTGAACAGCGCGCTGCGGGCGGCGCCGGCCTTGAGCGCGCGCACGGCGTCGCCGACGGCCTTCAGGTACTGCGGCACGCCGAAACGGGCGGCTTCGCCGAGGCCGACCACCAGCACGCGCGGGGCGCTGACGCCCGGCAGGTCATGCAGCAGGGTGGTGGCGCCGGTCTTGCCGGACAGGTCGCCGCGCTGGGCCAGGGCGGCCAGGCGGCCACCGCTGGCGGCGTCCAGGGCCTGGGCGGCCGGCGTCAGGGAGTGGTCGGCATAGGCGCCGACGACCAGGCAGTCGACGCCGGCGGCGGCCGGCGCGAGGTGGTTCAGGGTGAATTCGAGGGCCATTGAGCAGATTCCATTGGCGAGTCCGTACAATCGCAGGCCGTTTACGCCCAGACAGTAGACTGGGCGGCACCGCGAACGAACCCCAGAGTTTAAACCACCGCCCCATGCTGAAGCTCGACCGATACCTGCTGGGCGATTTCGTCCAGAGTTTCCTGGCTACCCTGATCGTCCTGCTGGTGGTCAGCGTGGGCGGCGTGCTGGTGGACATCCTCGGCAACATCGCCGACGGACGGCTGCCGGCCAAGCTGCTGTTCTCGCAGCTGGGCCTGCAGTTCATCGCCTACATGCCGCTGATCCTGCCACTGGCACTGATGCTGGGCCTGCTGCTGTCCATCGCCCGCCTGTACCGCGATTCGGAAATGGCGGTCATCACCGCCATTGGCGTGGGGCCCAAGCGCCTGCTGCGGCCGCTGCTGATGCTGGTGGTGCCGGTGGTGCTGCTGGTCGGCGCCTGCTCGCTGTGGCTGGGCCCCTGGGCCGGCCGCACCGCCGAGCAGATGATCCAGGACGCCAACCGCAGCGTGCTGATGGCCGGGCTGGAGCCGGGCCGCTTCACCCCGCTGCCCAATGGCGGGGTGGTCTACCTGTCCTCGATTTCGCCCGATGGCACGAAGCTGGGCCGCGTGTTCCTGCAGCGGCAGAAGGATGACCGCCTGGAGGTGGTGTCCGCCGCCGGCGGCCGCATGTTCTTCGAGGGCAAGCAGCAGCGCTTCCTGGAGCTGGATGACGGCCACCAGGTGGAGGGCCCGCTGGCCGGCGCGCTGGATTACCGCCTGGCGACCTTCGCCCGCAATGATGTGGCTCTGCCCGACGGCGCCCAGGCCAAGGAGGAGGATGACCCCGAGCTGATGCCGACCCTGCAGCTGCTGGGTGACGACCGCGCCGAGGCCAAGGCCCAGCTGCACCGCCGCGTCGCCCCGCCGCTGATCGCCCTGGCCTTCGCCCTGCTGACCGTGCCGCTGGGCCGCAGCTCGCCGCGCCAGCAGCGCTATGGCCGGATGATGCTGGCCCTGCTGGCCTACATGGTCGGCACCAACCTGATGTTCATCGGCAGTGGCTGGATCGCCAACGGCAGGATTCCGCCTGCCGTCGGCCTGTGGTGGCTGACCCTGCCGCTGCTCGGCTTCGCGCTGTGGATGTATTTCCGCGATGGCCGCCTGGCGCGCCCGAAGGGAGCCCGCGCATGAAGCTGCGACCGATGCGTTTCGATTTCTACCTGGGCCGTGCGGTGTTCACCACCGTGCTGCTCACCTGGGCGGTGTTGACCGGCCTGGACGTGGTGATGGCCTTCTCCGGTGAGTTCAAGGACATCGGCAAGAACGGCTATTCGCTGGGCCATGCCGCGGCCTGGGTGCTGTACACCGTGCCGCGCCGGGCCTACACCTTCTTCCCGACCGCCGCGGTGATCGGCGCGCTGATGGGCCTGGGCCAGCTGGCCGCCACCTCCGAGCTGACCGCGCTGCGCGCGCTGGGCCTGTCGCGCAAGCGCCTCAGTGTGTCGGTGGCGATCGCACTGTCGCTGCTCACCGGTGTGATGGTGATCAGTGCCGAGACTCTCGGGCCGTGGGGCCAGAACCGCGCCGATGCGCTGAAGATGAGCGCCAAGTGGGGCACCGATGTGACCACGGCCCGTTATTCGGGACTGTGGGCACGCGAGGGTGACACCTTCCTCAACGCCGCCAGCGGCGAAGAGCAGCTGGTCGGTGACAAGGGAACGCGGCTGATCCTGCGTGACGTGCGCCTGTACCGCATCGCCGAGGACGGCAACATCGCCTCGCTGACCCACGCCGCCACTGCCGAGCATGACAGGGACGGCTGGGTGCTGACGGGGGTCAAGCGTGACACCTTCGCCGAGCGTGGCGCGACCCGCGAGGAAGCCGCACGCGAGCCCTGGGATTCCAAGCTGGATGCCGGCGCGCTGGCGACCGGCATCGCCAAGCCGCGCAACCTGAAGTTGAGCGAGTTGAGCACCAGCATCGAATACCGCGAGCGCAACGGCCTGGATGCCCGCGATTTCGAGGATATCTACTGGAGCCGCTGGTTCTACCCGTTGAACGTGCTGGCGCTGTGCCTGGCCGCCGTGCCGTTCGCGTTCGGTTCGCTGCGCAGCGGCGGCATGGGCAAGCGCCTGTTCCTGGGCATCCTGTTCGCGCTGGGCTTCTGGCTGCTGCAGCTGTTCTTCGGGCGCATGGCCGGTGCGCTGAAATTCGATTACCGCATTGCCTACGCGTTGCCGCCCATCGTCATGCTGGCGGTGTCCGGCTGGCTGTTCCGGCGCAGGTAGCAGCGCCGGTCTTCATCGCGCGGGCGCATGCGGCGCCCGCACGCTTTACCCCAAGGATGAATACTTTCAAGGATGAACATGCTCTTCAAACGCCTGCTTCCTGCTGTTGCCGCCCTGTTCCTGCTGGCCGGCTGCAGCCGCTCGGTCGACTTCGAGATCGACAACCCCACCGATGAGCCGGTGACCCTGTCGATCGACGCGCAGCCGCATCTGATTCCGCCGCACACCGCGGTGCCCATCAGCCTGGAGCCGGGCCAGTACCGCCTGCAGAGCAGCAAGATCGGCAGCGTGCGCATGGTGGTCTACGCCGGCGGCATCGGTGGCCTGATCAACCCGACGCTGAGCGAGTACGTGATCGTGACCGAGCAGTACGTCACCAGCAAAACCAATTCCGGTGGCCTGGTGTCCAAGGTCGAGTTGAATGACGTGGTGATCGACGGCCCGTACGTGAAGGTGACCGGCTTCTTCATTCCGCGCCGCTGGGATGTTGGCCTGCTGGGCGAGCTGCCGACCACGGTGGTGTCCAACAGCCCGGATACCTCGTCGGATTACCGCACCAAGCTCTTCAACGTGCCCGGCTTCTTCGAGTATCTGGAAGCGGAGGACGAACTGAAGGAAGCGTTTGGCCCGGATGGCTACCGGACGCCGGACACGACGGTCGAGTACACCGCGGCCACCCTGCCGGAACTGCCGGCCGCCTTCGAGGACAAGGGCAAGCCGATGCGCGAACTGTATGCGCAGTACCTGGCGGCCAGCGATGCCGGTGAGCAGAAGCGCCTGAAGAAGGCCAGCCTGAAGCTGTGGCAGGACTTCGGCGCGACCCGCGCGGCCTTGAACGGAAAGATCCCGGTCGCCGACGACGTCAAGGCGACGGCGTTCTCGTCGCAGTTCTTCGAGCTTTGGACACAGCCGGCGGTGATCCTGCCGGAAGGCTGATGGTGGGTAGCGCCGGGCCATGCCCGGCGGATTTTCTCAGCGCTTCGGCACCCGCACCACGTGGGTGCCGCTGGCGCGGTCGTGCCAGGTCAGGCGCTGCCGGTCCAGCCACGCCCACCAGAACCCCAGCCCACCCAGCAGCAGCGACAGCGTGGCCACCGCGAAGCGCAGCCACAGCTGGCGGCGCCGCAGCGGCGTGCCATCACGCGATTCCAGCTTCAGCCGCCACGGCCGCATGCCCAGGGTCTGCCCGCCGCGGCGCCAGCTGGCCGTGGCGTACCACCCGGTCACCGCCCAGCACACCGCCCACAGCAGCCACTGCCAGGCGCTGAAAGGCGCGATGTTCTCGCGCTGCGCATGGCCGCTGAAGGTATAGGCCAGGGTGAACAGCGTGCCGGCCAGCATCCACAGCGCCAATACCGGCAATGCGTCATAGACCATCGCCAGCACGCGCCACGGCAGCAGCGCACGCGGGCGGGGCGTTTCGGTGGCGGCCGCAGTGGCCACGTCGGGGGCAGGGCGGGACATGCGCCGAGCATACGCAAAGCTGGCCGCGCCCGCAGTGGCCCTCGTATCCTGCACGCATGGCCGTCATTTCCACCCCTGCCGAACGCCGCCAGCTGGTTACCCAGCTGCCGGAACTGCGCGCCGACGACAGCGTGCGCATCCAGCGCTTCCTCGATGCGATCTGGGCCGAGAACGGCCTGGCCCGCGCCACCCTGGACAGCTACCGGCGCGACCTGGAAGGGCTCGCGCGCTGGATGGATGGCCGCGAGGGCGGCCTGGCCGGCATCGAACGCCCGGGCCTGTTCGATTACCTGGCCTGGCGCACCCGCCATGGCTGGTCGCCGCGCAGCAACGCGCGCCTGCTGTCGGCGCTGCGCGCGTTCTTCGCCGATGGGGTGCGCCGCGGCGAGCGCAGCGAAGACCCCAGCGCGCTGCTGGACCCGCCCAAGCTGCCCCGGCTGCTGCCCAAGGCGCTGGCCGAAAGCCAGATCGACGCGCTGCTGGCCGCGCCGGACATCGACAGCCCGCTGGGCCTGCGCGACCGCGCCATGCTGGAACTGATGTACGCCGCCGGCCTGCGCGTGAGCGAGCTGGTGCTGCTGCCGGCCACTGCGGTCAACCTGCGCCAGGGCGTGCTGCGGGTGACCGGCAAGGGCAGCAAGGAACGCCTGGTGCCGCTGGGCGAGGAATCGCAGCATTGGCTGGAACGCTACCTGCAGCAGTCTCGGCCGCAGCTGGTGGGCAAGGGCAAGGTGCACGCGCTGGCCGATGGGCAGACGCCGTTGTTCATCGAGCCGAGCCTGCATGCGCTGACCCGGCAGGCGTTCTGGCACCTGGTCAAGCGTCATGCGCAGGTGGCCGGCATCGATCCGGCGCGGATCAGCCCGCACGGCCTGCGGCACAGCTTTGCCACCCACCTGTTGAACCGGGGCGCGGACCTGCGCGCGCTGCAGATGCTGCTGGGCCACAGTTCACTGTCCACGACCCAGATCTACACCCTGGTGGCGCGCGAACACCTGCAGAAGCTGCACGCGCGGCATCACCCGCGCGGCTGAACGGAGCGCGCGGCGCGTCACCCGGGGCGTGCGCGCGGGCGCGGCCCGTCACACGGGCCTGTGTCAGAATCCGGGGTCTGATTCCCAGCGGATTGCCCATGTTCCGATTTGCCATCGCTGCACTGTTCAGCGCGGTCAGCCTGACCGCCTGTGCCCAACCGGCTCCGCCCGCCGCCAAGGCCCCGGCGGCCGCGGCGGCCGCGGCCGCCAAGGCCAGCCCGGGCGCCAACGGCGCCTCCGAACAGACGGTGCGCGCCGCACTCGCCACGCTCATCCCCGGTTCCAAGGTGGATTACATCGGTTCGGCGCCGTTCCCCGGCTTCCGCGAAGTGCTGGTGTCCGGCCAGCTGCTGTACGTGTCCGACGACGGTCGCTACCTGTTCCAGTCGCAGCCCTACGACATCCAGGCCAAGGGCCCGGCCAACAGCGAGGGCCTGCTCGGCTACCGCCGCGACCTGCTGGCCAAGGCCAACCACGGTGACCGCATCGTGTTCGCCGCGCCCAATGCGAAGTACACCATCAGCGTGTTCACCGATATCGAGTGCGGTTACTGCCGCAAGCTGCACCAGGACATCGCCGAACTCAACCGCAACGGCATTTCCGTTGAATACCTCGCGTTCCCGCGCATGGGCCTGGGCAGCAAGGATTACGTCGACATGATCTCGGTCTGGTGCGCCGCCGACCGTCGCCAGGCACTTACCAACGCCAAGCGTGGCGGCAGCGTGCCGGCGAAGAACTGCACCAACCCGGTGGCCATGCAGTACGCGCTGGGCCAGCAGCTGGGCGTCAATGGCACGCCGGCGATCTTCGCGGCCGATGGCACCCAGCTGGGCGGCTATCTGCCGCCGGCGCAGCTGCGTGCGGCGCTGGAAAAGCTGACCGCAATGGGTTGACCGAAAGGCGGCGGGGGATGGCCGGTCGCTACGGTGGGTTGGGCGGTTAGGGCGGGGCAATGCCCGGCGGATGTTGAATCCATGGGGAAAGCCGGGGACGCGATGCGTCCCCGGCTTTTTCCTTATTTCAGGCCATCACTGACCGCCTTGGTCAGCGTGCCCTGCGCATCGTCACCACTGAACTCCCAGACAAACGCACCACCCAGGCCCTGCGTTTTCACGTAGCCCATCTTGCGGGTGATGTTGGCCGGGGTGTCGAAGCTCCACAGCGTGCTGCCGTTGTAGATCCAGGTGGCACCGGCGGTATTGTCGGTATAGCCCTGCCAGGCCAGATTCTTCAGCACCTTCCAGTCTTCGATGCCGGCCTCGTAGGTACCCGGTGCGGCGCCGCCGGCGGTCTGGTACATGCCGTTGTTGCCGCTGGCCACCCCGGTCCAGCCACGGCCGTAGTAGCCGATGCCCAGGTTGAGCTTGGCTGCGGGCACGCCGCGGCTGATGAAGGCCTCGATGGCGTCGTTGCTGTTGTACAGCTTCTGGTCGCCCGTGGACGGATCATCCGGCGAATCGAACAACGCCGACTGGTGATTGGTCTTCGCATCCCACGCGCCGTGGAAGTCGTACGTCATCACGTTGATGTAATCCAGGTACGGGTGGTACGCCGCCGGGTCGGTGACGCGGACCTTGTCGATGCCCGCACCCACGGCCACCGTCAGCAGCAGGCCCGGTCGCACCGCATCGAGCTGGCGGCGGAACTCGGCCATCAGCGCGGTGAAGTTGGCGTTGTCCTCCGGCTTGCCGCACTCGATGCCGCAGGCCACCGGGTATTCCCAGTCGATGTCGATGCCGTCGAACACACCCAGCGCCGCGCCGATACCACCGGCACCGTCGGTCACCGGCAGGTTGCCCTTGATGTAGGCATCGATGCAGGAGGCCACGAAGGCCTGGCGGTTTTCCGGGCGTGCCGCGCTGGAGAAGCCGCGTGACCAGGTCCAGCCGCCCAGCGAGATCAGCACCTTCAGGTTCGGGTACTTGGCCTTGAGCTGCTTGAGCTGGTTCCAGTTGCCGCGCAGCGGCTGGTCCCAGGTATCGGCGCCGCCGCTGACGCTCTCACCCGCGCCGAAGGCCTTGCTGTAATCGGCGAACGCATCGCCGCCGGCGCCGGTGTTGGGGTCCGAGGCCTGGGTGATGCCCACTTCGCAGCGGTTGTTGCGCACGTTGCCGAAGGCGTAGTTGATGTGGGTCAGGCGCGCGGCCGAGCCGCTGCTGTCGATGTTCTTCACCCGGTAGTTGCGGCCGTAGATGCCCCACTGGGTGAAGTAGCCGATGACCCGCTTGCCGGTGCCGCCACTGTCACCGGCCAGCGTGGTAGCGCTGATCTCGGTGCCCTGCGCCGAGGCGTTGCCGGCGTTGTCGCGGGCGCGTACGCGGTAGCGGTAGGTGGTCGAGGCGGTCAGGCCGCCATCGACGTAGCTGGCGCTGGACGGCGAGCCGACCAGGCTGCCGTTGCGGTACACGTCGTAGCCGGCCAGGCCGCTGCCGCCGGTGTTGTCGGTGGACGGGCTCCAGCTCAGCGCGATGCTGCTGGCGGTGCGGGTGCCCACGGCCAGCCCGCCGGGCACGCTGGGCGCGGTGGTATCGCCGCTGGCCGCGTTGACGGTGATGGTGATGGTGGGCGTGCTGGTGGTGGCGTTGTTGTTGTCGGTGGCCACCGCGCGCAGGGTGTGGCTGCCGGCGCTGGCGTTGGCCCAGCTGGCGCTGTAGGGCGCGCTGGTGTCGACCCCGATCGAGCTGCCATCGCGGAAGAACTCGACCTTGCTGACGCTGCCGTCCGGGTCGCTGGCCGTGGCGCTGACGGTGACCGTGCTGCCGGCGCTGAAGGTGGCGCCATTGGCCGGCGAGGTCAGGCTGACCACCGGCGGCTGGTTGGCGCCGCTGCCATCACAGGCGCCGAGGTTGGTGTAGTAGGGCGCCCCGGCCGGGTGGTCCGGCGGTGCGTTCCAGATGTCCTGGTTCGCCCGGTACAGGACCCCTCCCTTCTGCAGGGTGTCGCCGGCCCGGTAGATTTTGGCCTGGTCCCACTGCGCCACACCGGCACAGCTGGCGGCCTGGGCCAGGCCGGGCAGGGCGGCCGCCCCGGCGGCCAGGGCCAGCAGCCAGGCCAGGCGGCGCGGGCGGGGTGAGCGGGAGGAACGTTCGGCACTGCGTACATCGGCACTCTGCACAAGCTTGTCGTACATGGTGTGTCTCCGACTTCCGGTGGCGCGCGGGCCGGATGGCGCCGCGCGTGACGCAGGTCCGGACGTCGCCCGGGAGGGGGGCGACGGTGGGGGCGGACGGGGTACCTGGGTTACCGGGGAGAGAGTCCGGGGCCAGGTGGGGACAACGTTGTCATCAATTGCCCGGTCAATCCGTGAGCGAGTGCATGGTTCCGGCATTTCGGCGAAGAGCGGCGCTGGCGCGCGGTTGGCTGCCTTCGGCGGGGCCCCCTGTGGTCTGGGTTGTTCGGCCCAGCGCGTATTTGGGGGGGGGGCGGGGGGGGGGGGCGGCGGCGGGGACGCTGCAAGTACGTCATGTAAGCTCGTAGGCGCCATCCATGGCGCCTGCGCCCCTGCGCAACCCACCCGCCCGGCCACGGACAGGTTCCTGCGCGCGCCAGCCACGAAAGACAAAAGAAAAGATCAAAGGCAAACGCCGGTCGCTGCGCTCTGGATGCCTGACTTCCTGCTTTTGCTTTGTTTCCCTGTTGCCGGCCAGCGGCCGCGCGTCGCAGAACCAGGGTCAGAGCCCGTTGCCAGGCAACGGGATCCGACCCCGTGCCGTTCCGGCAGCTCGCGGGGAACTGTCAGGGGTGGGGCGGTGTGGGCTTGCAGGACCGCAGGCGCCATGGATGGCGCCTACGAGCCCCCATGGACGGGTTTACGGCGTGTCCTGCAAGCCCAC
>NZ_JBRRCR010000017.1:0-66159 GCF_056759115.1 Stenotrophomonas sp. STEN087
GGGCCTGTTGACCGTGCGGGCTGCGGGCCGGGCAGAGCGCTGGTCCCCCCCCCGCCGTGGTGGATGCCCACTCCGGCGGGGGGGGCGGGGGCTCTAGGGGAGCGCGGTCTGCGCCAAAAAAAGAAGCCCGGCGCGAGGCCGGGCTTCGGGTGGCGTGCGGGAGAGAGAGAGAGCACACGCCGGTAACGCTTTTCTACTGCAGTACTGCTTATTACCAGGTGAAGCGCGGGCCCACGAACCACTCGCGGTCGCCGGCCTTGGCCAGCTTCACTTCGCCGCTCAGGCCCCAGTTCGGGGTGAACTTGGCGGTGGCGCCGACGCGGCCGTAGAACTCGCCGTCCGGGTTGACGCCGTGCTTCTTGCTGTAGTCCTCGTAGCCGGCCAGCGCGTAGCCTTCCAGGTACGGGTTGAACGCGGTGCGCAGGCCCACTTCGGTGGAGTAGCCGTTGAAGTCCAGGCCATGCTCCAGGTCGAACTTCTGGTACGCAACACGAGCTACCAAGTCGGTGTTCGGTGCGATGCCGTAGTTGTAGCCGGCGCCGATGCGCCACTGGTCAACGTCGTTCTTGAAGGTGTCGGTTTCCTGCTTGCTGTAATCAGCGAAGACCGAGAAGTTCGGGTGCACGGCAACCGAGCCCTTGACGCCCCAGCCATCAGCGTCGCCGCCCTTGGCATCGGTGTTCACGTAACCGCCTTCAACGTAGTTGTACGACAGGCCATCGGCAGCCGATGCAGCGAACGGCAGGGCAGCCAGCAGACCCAGGGCGAGCAGCGAATTCTTGTTCATCGGGACACACCTTTAATTATTTTTGGTTTCGCCGGCCGCCTCCCCGGGAGAGAGAGGGAGAGAAGAGGCGGTCGACAGGTGTGAATTATCCGTTTGCTGATGAAATCGACCCTGAATATTGAACTGACCAGTACATGAATGAAGTTGCTGTTCAGGGAACTCTCTCGAAGCAGTGCCGACGCCATTTCCCAGCGGTCCAAGGGGGAACACCTGTCTTCCTGCTAGTATCCAGCGCTGGCCCGTCTCCCGCCCGGTTCGATCCATGAAGGACGTTGATATCGGCTCTCCTTCCGCGCGGGAACAGGCACTTCGCAACATCCTCCCGGAGGATGCGAAGCAGCATCAGCCACTCCTGCAGGAGATCTTCCGCCGGGAGATGGAGTACAGGCAGAGCGAAGGCGACCAGCCGTACTTCGAGAACCTCTACTGGTGCGCGTATCTGCTGTTCCATGTGGCAGACCTGCGTGACGTCGAGCCGATGTGGGCCGCCAAGCATCTGAACATGGATACGGGCTGCGGTTTCGATGTCGAGAACATGGTGGGCGCCGGTGTCGGGCAGACCATCGAGTACCTGCAGCTGCAAGGCGCCGACGAAGCCGCTGACTACATCGAAGAGTGCCTGGCCGAGGATTCACAGGCGGATATCGAGCAGTGGTCGCGCGATCGTCGCCGTTACTTCTACGAAGGCTGACCGGCGGGGCCTAACCCCAAGGATAGGCCCGCTCGCGAGGGAGCGCAGACTGCGCGTCCTCCATCCTTCCGGCCTTCACCAGCGCATGAATGGCGTGTGCCTGCGCCGTCATATCGGTGATGCCTTGAATCCATTCATCGACATAGGCACGCACCGCTTCCCTGCCCAGACCTATCTGGATCGCGCGGTGGGGCAACGGCCGCAGCAGCAGATCGCGCTCGGGATCCCACTGGATGCGCACCGGGGAACGAGCCTTGAGCTGCTCCCACGCCGCCGCATCCATCCCGGGCTCGGCACGGCTGTCGCAGCCATGGGTCAGCGCCCACTCGAAGCCTTCGCGACGGATGTCGATTGCCAGGATCCGCTTTTGGCCTTCCTCTTTTTCGCCCCATCCGGCGCGATACATCATCCAGAGGAAGGACGGCTTGATCCACGTCATCCGCTCCATCTTGAACGGCGGCGCGACAAAGGTCTGCCGCTCCAGCGCACTGTCGGCGATGGCATCGGAGTAGGCCTGGTACACGCGGATCACGCGGTCGTCGTACTGCGCGCGGATCTGTCGCGCCGGCATCCCATCCATTGATTCACCTTCCCTGGCAGCGCGTGGCCAGACGCCACGCCGCTGCATCATGCACGATCAGCGCGCGTCGAAGCGCGCGGCGCTGGCCGGCGTTGCCCTTGCCGCCAGCACCAGTGCTGCAGCGGTCACGCAGGCCATCGCCACCCACGCGACACTGAGGTCACCCACGGTGTCGCGGATCGAACCGGCCACGAACGGCAGGATGCCGCCGACCAGATAGCCCACGCCCTGCACGAAGGACACCAGGATGCCCGCCTTGGCCGGCTGGCTGCAGTGGTCCATCACCAGGATCAGGGTCATCGGGAACAGGCCGCCGATCGACAGGCCGAGCAGGCACATCATCAGCCACGGGGCATACATCGGCGCCACGCCGATCAGCACGTAGGTCAGTGCGGTAGCGGCCAGGAACAGCGCCAGCAGCACGCGGCGGTCACGGAAGCGCGGGGCCAGCCAGGAGACGAGGAAGCCACCGGCCACCTCGGACAGGCTCAACGCGGCCAGCATGAAGCCGGCCTCGTTGGCGCGCACGCCCGCTTCCATCATGTACGGCGCGATCCACGCCAGGCACAGCGTGTAGCAGCTGCTGGACACGCAGAACAGCGCGACCAGCAACCAGGTGCGCCCGTGCTGCCAGGGACGGAATGCGGAGGACGTGGCTGCCTTGGCGGAGCTGCCGGTGGACGGCGCATCGGCGTGGCCGCTGTTGGGCAGCCACAGCGCGATGCCGGCGATGGCCAGCACCGCCCAGAACGCCATCGTGCCCTGCCAGTCCAGCCAGTGCAGCAGGGCCGATGCGCTGGCCGCCGCCAGTGCCGCGCCGCCCATGATCATGCTCACGTACAGGCCCATCAGCAGGTCGACGCGGTGCGGGAAGCGGGTCTTGATGTAGCCGGGGATGAGCGACTGCACGATGCCGATGCCCAGGCCCGCGGCCACGCTGGAACCCATCAGCCACAGCGGTTCATGCGAAGCCAGCTTGGCCAGCGCCGAGGCGGCCGTGAGGGCCAGGCCGATGGCCACGCCGCGCCGATAGCCCATGCGATAGACCAGGCCGCCGGCCATGGCGATCAGGCCCATGGCCATCATCGGCAGGCTGGTGAGCCAGCCGATCTGTTCGAAGCTCATGCCATTGCTGGCACGGATGGAATCGGTGAGCAGGCTGACCACGGCCAGCACGGGGCGCAGGTTGAGGCCGACCAGCAGGAGGGCCAGCACCGGGATCAACCCGGGACGCGAAGTTGCAGGTGAATTCATGTATTACGGCCGCAGGCAGCGGCCGGCTTTCCTTGTTCGATCTGTACGGGGGCCCGGCTGGCAGGGGCCTGGCCGGGCAAGGTTTCGCTGCGACTGGCCGCAGATGCGTCCTCTTTCGAAGAGGGAACGCGCGCGGGCGCACGATCGGCATCTGGCGGGCGGCCATCGGCGCGCATGATAGCAAACGTGGCGTGCAGGCCTTTCCGCCGAGGGCGTAGGCAGGCGCGTTTGTTCATCGGCCACCTCCCGGCGTGCTTCGTCCGCGGGGCGGCGCGTCGCTAGAATGACCACTGGAACCAGCGAGCGCGCTTCAATGTCCACGGATCTGATCACCCTCGTCACCGATGCCTGGGGCTGGACCGGCATCGCGCCGGCGCAGATCGTCGGCGACAACCCGTTCGGCAACCTGATGATCGAGGACCACGGCGGCTGCTACTGGCGGCTGTGCCCGGAAGATCTCTACTGCACGGTCATCGCCCGGTCGCGCGCCGAACTCGATGCACTCGCGCGCGATCAGGATTTCCTGCAGGACTGGTACATGGCCGCGCTGGTGCAGCAGGCGGAAGAGCGCCTCGGCCCGCTGCAGCCCAGCTACGCGTATTGCCTGAAGATTCCCGGCGCGCTGGGCGGTGAGTACGGCGGCGGCAATCTCGCCACGGTGCCACTGGCCGAACTGATCGGCGCGTCGGGCAGCATGGCGCAACAGATCGATGGGCTGCCCGAAGGTGCCCAAGTGAAGCTGAGCGTGGTCGAATGACGACCACCACGACCACGTTGGCACTTCTCCTTTCGCTGGCCGCATCACCCATGGTGGCCTTCGCCTGCCCGCCGTCGGATACACCGACGTTCGTGCAGAGCCTGGACCGCGCCAGCCACGTCTATGTGTTCCGGCTCATGTCGCTCGAGGTCGCCGACGGGAAGCCTTTTTACAGCACCTTGAGCGGCCGCATCACTGTGGTCCGCACGCTCAAGGGTGGCGCGCCGAAGGCATCCGGCGTCACCTATTCGATCGGCTGCTGCAATCCGAAACTGAGCGTAGGCGACTATTACCTGGCCGCTGTATCGAACGATGCGACGGTGCTTGAGCTGGTCCCCGGTGACCAGTCGGTCATCATCGTCAGCGATGACTTCGAAGCGAAGGGCGGTGCTGGAAAAACGGGTGCCATCGAACCCGTGCAGGACCATCTTTCAGGCCAACCGCTGCCTGCGGATTTCCCCGGCGGTTACCGGCTTGAAGCCACCGTCTCCTGCCCCACCCCGCCACCGCCCCGCTGATCGATCATCAGTGGATCAGGCTATCAGTGGCCTCCGCCCGCCACAAATGCACGATCGCTTTTCTACGCGCACTGCGCGATGCGTCCGCGCGATGCACTGACACCGCACAACGAACACTGCGCTCATTCAGGGGTGGAAGCGGCTAGCACATGCCCGGCTCAGACAGCTGAATTCGCGGCAAATCGAACATGACTGCGCTCTCTTCACAGTGTCTGCACGTCCGCGAACTGCAGCTGAAAAGGCATTCATGGAACTAACAAAAAGCCCGCTATATTCCAGACTCCCCAGACGAAGGAGGGAATGCAATGACCCTTTCCACGCAGCACCTGAAGATCGCTCGTCCCCTCGGCGTGGCAATCCTTGCCCTCAGCCTCGGCGCGTGCGCCAGCTACAAAGAAGACTTCGCGAAGGTCAACACGCGTCTCGACGCGCTTGACGTGAAGGTCCAGGGCGCGGCGCAGAGCGCCGAGTCCGCCAACCAGTCCGCACAGCAGGCCAACCAGCGTCTCGACCAGATCGAAGGTCGCGTCCAGCAGCTCGAATCGGCCCCCCGCCGTACCCCGCGCGGCTAAGCTGAACCGGGAACCAGTGGTCTCCCCCGGCCACTGGTTCCCTTGAGTCACCGTATTCATTCGAGGAACCGTGCCATTCGTACGCACTCATCCCCCGCAATCCGCACCGCCTGCGTCGCGCTGACCCTTGCGCTGGCACTGGCCGGTACCGGCGTGGCCAGCGCCAAGGGCGCCAAGGATGCCGCTACGCAACCCACCGCTGCCGTCGATGAACTGCCGGAAGGACAGGAAGTGTCCGAGACGGTGATCGAACTCGCAGGCTGGGTGGTCGCCAGCAAGGACAGCGAAGGCTATCCGTTCGCGATCATGGACAAGGCCGCCGCACAGGTGCTGATCTTCGGCAGTGACGGCAAGCTGCGTGGCGCGGCCCCGGCGCTGTTTGGTTCGGCCAAGGGCGATCATTCCGCACCGAACGTTGCCAAGGTCGCGCTGAGCGCGATTCCCGGCCACGACCGCACGACCCCCGCCGGCCGCTTCATTGGTGGCTACGGCCCGTCCGACGACGCCGGCCGCGTGTTGTGGGTGGACTACGATTCGGCAGTCTCGATGCACCCGCTGCCGCCGGGAACGCCGAAGGAAAAGCGCGCCGAACGCCTGGCAACGCCGACCCCGGATGACAACCGCGTCACCCACGGCTGCATCAACGTCAGCCCCGGTTTCTACGAGCAGGTCGTCCAGTCCACGTTCCAGAAGGGCGGCGTGTTCTACGTGCTGCCGGACAAGGATTCGCTGGAGAAGACCTTCCCCGCGTTCGCACAGAGCCGTGCCGAACACAGCGACGAGAAGGGTTCGCGCTCGGCAAGCAAGTAAGGCCTGTTCGATCCGCGTTGCAGCGTTGCCATGGCGAACCGCAGTCCGCCATGGCACGCGCGTTCAGACCTGGCTGATTCAGACCTGACTGAAGCCGCCGTCGATCACCAGCTCGTCGCAGGTCATGAGGCTGGCCGCCGACGACGCAAGGACAACCACGCCCCCTGCGATTTCTTCCGGCTTGCCGAGGCGGCCGATCGGGTGCGCCTTGTTCTGTGCCTGCGCGGTTTCAGCGCTGCTGCGAACCCGCGCGCCGCCGGTACTGCGCCACCCAGTCCAGCGACGGCGCGATGCCACCGAACGGGAACAGGTGCGGGCTCACCTGGCCGTGTGCTTCGGTCAGTCCCCCCACCAGGCGATCCACGAACACATCCGGCCCGGCGGTGCCCAGCAACCGGCCGATCGAGATCCCGTACCGTGCCAGCATCGAGGCGCTGGCACCCACGCCGCACATCGCCGCATAACGCAGCAGCCGGGTGACGCTGGCCGGCCCGGGCACGCCCACCAGCACCGGGTGGCCGATGCCGCGCGCGCGCAGCGCATCCAGCCAGGCCAGCACGAGGTCGGCATCGAAGGCGAACTGGGTGATGATCTTCGGCGCCATGCCGCGCGCTTCGATGGCTTGGCATTTGCGTTCCAGTGCCTGCCAGCGCCCGGCAGCGTCCATCACCGGATGGCCCTCGGGGTGCCCGCCCACGGCAACGACCTTGATGCCGGCGCGTTCCAGCAGGCCGGTTTCGATGATTGCCGCGCTGTCTGCAAACGGACCGGCGGGCGTGGCCAGGTCACCGGCGATCAGCAGGCACTGCTCGACACCGGCCTCGCCCACCGCACGGGCGATGAAGTGCTCCAGCGCCGCCTGCGAACCGATGCGCCGCGCGGACAGGTGCGGCATCGGCTGCAGCCCCAGTTCGCGCACGGTGCGTGCCGCGGCCAGCCGCGCCTCGTCGTCTTCGCTGGCGAGATAGGGAATCGAGATCGTGGTTCCCGGGGCGCTGCGGCCTGCCTCGGCGCGCAGCGCGGGCATGGCTTTCGCACTGACTTCCAGCGAACAGGCATCGATGAAGGCGCGTGCGCCCTGCACGGTTCCTGCAGGCATCACTTGGCCCCGCGCGGCGCGCCGGCGATCGAGCTGCCCCGCGCCAGTTCAACGAAGGCCTGCAGGTAATCGATGGCGGTGTCGGCCTCGCGCGCGCCCAGGTAGATCTGCTTGGGAATGCCCTTGGCCCCCAGCCGCACCGGCACCACGTCCATGCGGGCCGCGTACTCCTCCACCAGCCAGCGCGGCATGGCGGCCACGCCGCGGCCGCTGGCCACCATCTGCATCATGATGTCGGTGGTTTCGATGGCCTTGTGGCGGCGCGGGGTCACCCCGGCCGGCAGCAGGAACTGGTTGTAGATGTCCAGGCGCTCGAACGGCACCGGGTAGCTGATCAGCACTTCCTGGGTCAGCTGCCGCGGCTTCACGTACTCCACCTTGGCCAGCGGGTGGTTCTTGGCCACCACCAGCACCTGCTCGTAGTCAAATACGGGCACGAACGTCAGGCCCGGCTTCAGCAGCGGGTCCGGTGTCACCAGCAGGTCGATCTCGTAGCCGAACAGGGCGCCGATGCCACCGAACTGGAATTTCTGCTTCACGTCCACGTCCACATCCGGCCACGAGGCCAGGTAGGGCGAGACGATCTTCAGCAGCCACTGGTAGCAGGGGTGGCACTCCATGCCGATGCGCAGCGAGCCGCGCTCGCCCTGGGCGAACTGGCCCAGCCGCTCTTCGGCCAGGTCCAGCTGCGGCAGCACCCGGTTGGCCACCGCCAGCAGGTACTGGCCGGCCTGGGTCAGCCGCAGGCTGCGGCCCTCGCGCAGCCAGACGTCGGTGCCCAGCTGCTGTTCCAGCTTCTTCATGCTGTGGCTCAGCGCCGACTGGGTCAGGTTGAGCACGCCGGCGGCAGCGGTCAGCGAACCCTGCAGTTCGACCTGCTGCACGATGCTCAGGTGGATTCGTTCCAGCATGTCGATGAATCTCACTCATGGATGTGTGAAGTAAAACCATTTTACGTCATGGGAAGGCCTCACTAGGATCGGGTCATGCTTTCTCCCCACCGCCCCCTCCGTATCGTCGCCGTCTCCGGCGGCCTGCAGCGCCCCTCGCGGGCTGCCACCCTGTGCGAGCACCTGCTGGACCTGATCGGCGAGCACATTCCCAGCGAACCGCACCTGGTCGAACTCGGCGAGCTGGCCCCGCAGCTGGCCGGTGCCTTGTGGCGCTCGCAGCTGCCCGCCGCCGCCGAACAGGCGCTGGCCACGGTCGAACGGGCCGACGTGCTGGTGGTCGCCACCCCGGTCTACCGCGGTTCGTACACCGGCCTGTTCAAGCACTTCTTCGATTTCATCCACCAGGACGCGCTGGTCGACACTCCCACCCTGCTGGCCGCCACCGGCGGCAGCGAGCGCCACGCGCTGATGATCGACCACCAGCTGCGGCCGCTCTTCAGCTTCTTCCAGGCACGCACCCTGCCGCTGGGCGTCTACGCCACCGACAAGGACTTCGCCGATGGCCGCGTGCATGACGAAGCCCTGCTGCAGCGCGCACGCCTGGCCGTGCAGCGGGCCCTGCCCCTGCTGGCGCTGTCCCATCGCCCCGCGCCACTGCCCGCCGAAACCGCTGACGCCCTCTAAGTAACCGGAACACTGCCATGACTGCCGACAATTTCACCTTCCAGATCACGCGCATCCCGTTCAACGAGGATTACCAGCCGGCCGACGGCACGCGCATCACCACCAACTTCGCAAACCTGGCCCGCGGCGCCTCGCGCCAGGAAAACCTGCGCAATACCCTCGGCATGATCAACAACCGCTTCAACGATCTGGCGCACTGGGACAACCCCAGCGCGGATCGCTACGCGGTCGAGCTGGACATCATCTCGGTGGAGATGCACATCGATGGCGATGACGGCAGCGATCCGTTCCCGCTGATCGAAGTGCTGCGCCCGACCATCGTCGATACGCATACCGGTGCGCGTACCGAAGGCATCGTCGGCAACAACTTCTCGTCCTATGTGCGCGACTACGATTTCAGCGTCGTGCTGCCGGCCAGCAACGAAGGCAAGGCCACCTTCGGCATCCCCGAAGGCTTCGGCGATCTGCACGGCAAGCTGTTCAAGCACTTCCTGGAATCGGATGCCTACCGCGCCAACTTCAGCAAGGCACCGGTCATCTGCATCAGCGTGTCCAGCAGCAAGACCTACCACCGCACCGAGAACCATCACCCCATCCTGGGCGTGGAGTACCGCCAGGCCGAGTTCTCGCCCACCGACCAGTACTTCGACAAGATGGGCCTGCAGGTGCGCTACTTCATGCCGCCGGGCAGCGTCGCGCCGCTGGCGTTCTACTTCCAGGGCGACCTGCTGGGCGACTACTCGAACCTGGAACTGATCGCCACCATCAGCACCATGGAAGCGTTCCAGAAGATCTACCGTCCGGAGATCTACAACGCCAATTCGGTGGCCGGCAAGGTCTACCAGCCCAGCCTGAAGCACCAGGACTACTCGTCCACCCGCATCGTCTACGACCGCGAAGAGCGCAGCCAGCTGGCGGTCAAGCAGGGCAGGTTCACCGAAGAGCACTTCATCAAGCCCTATGGCGCCGTGCTCGAGCAGTGGGCTGCCCGCTGATTCACCGCTTCTCCCTCCCCCAGGACAAAGACCCCGAACACGATGAAGAAACTACTGCCCACCTCCACTGCCGGCAGCCTGCCCAAGCCCTCCTGGCTGGCCGAGCCCGAGAAGCTCTGGTCGCCCTGGAAACTGCAGGATGAGGCACTGACCGAAGGCAAGCAGGACGCGCTGCGCCTGTCCCTGCAGGAACAGCAGCACGCCGGCATCGACATCGTCAGCGACGGCGAGCAGACGCGGCAGCATTTCGTCACCACCTTCATCGAACACCTGGACGGCGTCGACTTCGACAAGCGCGAGACCGTGCGCATCCGCAACCGCTACGACGCCAGCGTGCCGACCGTGGTCGGTGCCGTCAGCCGCCCGAAGTCGGTGTTCGTCGAGGACGCGAAGTTCCTGCGCCGGCAGACCTCGCAGCCGATCAAGTGGGCCCTGCCCGGCCCGATGACCATGATCGACACGCTGTACGACGCGCACTACAAGAGCCGCGAGAAGCTGGCCTGGGAGTTCGCGAAGATCCTCAACGAGGAAGCGAAGGAACTGGAAGCAGCCGGCGTCGACATCATCCAGTTCGACGAACCTGCCTTCAACGTGTTCTTCGACGAAGTGAACGACTGGGGCGTGGCCACCCTCGAACGCGCGATTGAAGGGCTGAAGTGCGAGACCGCCGTGCATATCTGCTACGGCTACGGCATCAAGGCCAACACCGACTGGAAGCAGACGCTGGGCTCGGAATGGCGCCAGTACGAAGAGTCGTTCCCGAAGCTGCAGAAATCCAGCATCGACCTGATCTCGCTGGAGTGCCACAACTCGCACGTGCCCATCGACCTGATCGAGCTGGTGCGCGGCAAGAAGGTGATGGTCGGTGCCATCGATGTGGCCTCCAGCAAGGTGGAGACGCCGGAAGAGGTGGCCAACACCCTGCGCAAGGCGCTGCGGTTCGTCGATGCCGACAAGCTCTATCCGTGCACGAACTGCGGCATGGCGCCGCTGTCGCGTGAGGTGGCGCGCGGCAAGCTGCGTGCGCTGAGTGCCGGCGCGCAGATCGTACGCGAGGAACTGGCCGGGCGTTGATCGCAGTGGAGCCGAGCATGGGCTCGGCCCTACACGGGGTTTCCGACCCCGGTAGCGCCGAGCCCCTCCCTCAGTGGTCGTAACTCACGCTCACCCGCAGCGAGCGCGGTGCCTGGCGCACGGTCGCTGCGCCGTACAACGGGTCAGGCTGGCCCGGGTCCAGCTCGGAATACGGCGACTTCCACAGCGCCACTTGGCTATTGAACACGTTGAACACATCCAGGTTGAAGCCCAGTCGGCCCTCGGCCACGGCCGGGCGGTAGGACACGCCCAGGTCCAGCTGCTTCAGCCACGGCAGGCGCCCCTGGCTGCCCGGAGGCGCCGGCTGGCCGTTGTAGAAGTGGTAGGCGATGCCATAGCCGGAGGGATCTTCGAAGTCCGGGCCATACGAACCCAGTGCGCTGAACGGCGTGCCCGAGATCACCCGCACGTTGGCCGAGACCAGCCATTCCGGCGTCAGCTGGTAGTAGCCGTGCAGCTTGAACTGGTGGGTGTGGTCGTTGCTCTGCGGCCCGTTGGTGTGCTCCATCAGCTGGGCGTAATCCCAGGCCTGCGTGGTCGACACCGCGGTCTGGCCGATGCCAGACAGCAGCTGGCCTTCGGTGGTGCCGTAGCTGCGCGACCACGTGTAGTCCGCGCGGCCGTACCAGCGGCCATCGAACGGATGCTCCAGCGACAGGTTCACCGCATAGTAGTTGCGCTTGAACTTCGGGAAGCCCATCTCGGCATTGGTCAGCGGCACGCTCACGTAGTTGCCGCCGGTGTCGACCAGGTTGAAGGTGTTCGCGCGGCCGGGATTGATCAGCCAGCAGCTGACCGGGTTGCTGTCCTTGGTTACGTTGTAGCCCAGACTGCTGGCCTTGCCGAGCACCGCGTCGATATCGCAGTAGTCGTCCACGCCGCTGCGCAGCACGCGGTACGTCGCCTTCGCGCCGTATACCCAGTCCTGGCCCAGCGCTTTGGTGAAGCCGAGGATGAACTCATCCTGGAACGACGGCTTGATGCCGGAGGTGGCCACCGTCTTCGCGTCCGGCAGCAGACCGTAGTTGTTGTTGGACGACACCGCATCGGAGAACTGGGTGAGGTCGGTCGGGTAGCCGTTGCTGTCGATGCCGCCGTAGGTGTAGTACGTCGACGTCGCCAGCGTTGCACCGGCCGCGTTGAATGCCGGGTTCAGCGGCAGCGCCAGATAGTAACGGCCGACATTGCCGAACACCTTGAAGCGGCCGTCGCCGCCGACATCCCAGCTGAAGCCCAGGCGCGGCGCCCACTGCCCGCTGGTCTGCTTGATGTAGGCGTCGCCATCGCGGTTGTAGTTGGTGAACTGGTCCAGGCGCAGGCCCAGGTTCAGCAGCAGGCGGTCGGTCACCTGCCAGTTGTCCTCGATGTATTGCGCACGCTGCGAGGCGCGCACCGAGGCCAGTGCACTGTAGATGTACTGGCGCACGTAGTAACCGTCCTGGCCATTGCGGATGCCACCGGTGGCCGGCACGCCCAGGCCGGTGTTGATCGGCACGTTCGGGTTGGACTGGCCGTAGATCCAGTAGTAGCCATCGGCCGATGCCACCGAGCCACGGTTGAGCGCGCGGGCGTTCTGGTTGTCGATGCCCACGGTGATGCTGTGGTCTCCCAGCACATAGTTTGCATCCAGCCGCAGGTTGTTGCTGCGGTTGCCACGCGCAGGATCGACCAGCAGCGAGGTGGTCTGTGCGTTGGTGATCGGCGTGCCGCCGTTGAGCGCCGGGTTCTGCAGGTTGGCGCTGTTGATGTAGGTCAGGGTGCCATCGTAGGCAGGGTTGCCGATGTAGTCATCGGTCTTCATCTCGCCGTACTGCGCGCTCACGGTGAGGCGATCAGTCAGGTAGCCGGTGTACTTGGCCGTCCACAGGTCGCCGCCGGTCTTGGTGGTGTCTTCCTTCCCGCGCTGCGCGCCACGGGTCAGCGTGTCGTAGTCGTAGGCGAAGATGTCGCCGCGGAACACGTTGCGGCTGGAGGCGCCGGTCAGTTCCAGCAGGTGGTTGTCGGTGATGTTCCAGTCCAGCTTGGCGTACCAGCGCGGACGGTTGTACTCATACTTCGAGTAGGAATTGGTCGCCTCGACATTTTTGACGTCGGTGCCTTCGCGGCGCTCCAGTTCGTAGGAGCCGAAGAAGAACAGCTTGTCTTCGATCAGCGGGCCGCCGGCGTAGATGCTCTGCGTGGTCACCCACTCGCGGTCCTTGCTCTCCGGCGAGTACAGTGCGCCGTTGCCCGGGTAGCGCACATCGTCCTTGTCCGAACGGGTCGAGGCCGGCTCCCAGGTGAACTGCCCGCCGAAGTGCCAGTCGTTGGTGCCGCGCTTGCCGACGGCATTGATGACACCGCCATCGGAACGACCGTACTTGGCGCTGTAGCCACCGGTGTAGATTTCCTGCTGGTCGATGCTGCCATAGGGCAGCGTCAGGCCACCCAAGCCGCGCAGCGGATCGGTGCTGTTGAAACCGTTGATGTAGTACGCGTTCTCGGCCGCCGACGAGCCGCCGAAACTGACCAGCTGCGCACCGGTCGGGCCGGCATAGCTGCCGTTGCCACCGTTGCCGACCACGCCCGGTGCAAGCTGGGCGATGGCCTCGGCCGAGCGGCCCAGCGGCAGGCGCTGCAGCTCCTCGGCGGTGATCACCGTGCGCGAATCCACGCTGCTGACGTCGATCGCAGCCGCCGCGCGATCAGCGCTGACCTGCACGCCATCCAGGCGCGTGACCTCACCGAACGAGACCTCGGTACTGGTGCCCACCGTCAGCGCGACACCCTCGCGGGTCTGCAGCACCTTGCCCTCGGCGTCGCGTGCTTCCACGGAATAGCGGCCCAACGGCAGCTGGCCGATGGTGTAGCGGCCACGCGCGTCCACCGTCACTTCACGGGTGAGCCCGGTGTCGCTGCGGACGAAGATGCGCTGCGCCGAAGGAGGCGCGAGGCCGGCGATGGCGCCGGTGGTGGACTGGGCATGCAGTGCTGGGGACGCGGTGGCAAGCAACACCGCCAACGCCAGCAATCGCGGGCGCAGTGAGGAACGAGCAGTCGTCATCGTGGGGCGTACGGGTAGTGGGGGAAGCGCTGCCTGCGCGCCGCGAGGGGCGCGCCAGACATTGCACATTCATTAACCCCGCTCGCGCCCCAATGCAGAAATGCCGAGTGGTTATGTGCTGCTGGCCGATGGCCATACCCGGTTGCCCCGCTGGCCATGCTCGGTCATGCAGAACTCAACTCAAGCGCTCCTCGTCAGCTCCTGCGCCAGGAACGGCGCCGTCCTGCTGCCCTTCGCTCGGGCGACCTGATGCGGCGTTCCCTTCGCCACGATGGTGCCGCCCGCCCCACCTGCACCCGGGCCGACGTCGATCACCCAGTCGGCCTGCGCGACCGCACGCATGTCGTGCTCGATCATCACCACCGTGTTTCCCGCCTCCACCAGGCGCTGCAGCTGCACCATCAGCCGGTCCGCATCGGATGCGTGCAGGCCCGTGGTGGGTTCATCCAGCACGTACAGGCTGCGCCCGCGCTGGCTGCGCTGCAGCTCGGTGGCCAGCTTGATGCGTTGTGCCTCACCGCCTGAAAGCTCGGTGGCCGGCTGGCCGAGCCGCAGATAGCCCAGGCCGATTTCCTGCAGCAGGTGAAGCGGGCGCGCGATGGCATCTTCCGCACTGAAGAATGCGTGCGCTTCGTCCACCGTCATCTGCAGGACCTCGGCGATGGTGCGCTCGTTCCACAGCACCTTCAGCGTGGCCTCGTTGTAACGCGCACCGTGGCAGGTGGGGCACGGCGCATAGACGCTGGGCATGAACAGCAGTTCGACGCTGACGAAGCCTTCGCCTTCGCAGGTTTCGCAGCGGCCCTTGGCCACGTTGAAGGAGAAGCGCCCTGCGTCGAACTTTCGACGGCGTGCGGCCGGCGTCGCGGCAAACAGCTTGCGCACATGGTCGAACAGCCCGGTGTAGGTGGCCAGGTTGGAACGCGGCGTGCGGCCGATCGGCTTCTGGTCCACCTGCACGACACGCTGGATGGCATCCACATCGCCAGCCAGCCGGCCGCGCGTTGCTTCAATTACCGTCGGGCCATCGGTCGGTGTGCTCTCGGCGGTGTCCTCCACCGGCTCATGGCCCAGGTGCAGCAGCATCAGCTCCGGCAAGGCCTGCGCCATCAGGCTGGATTTGCCCGAGCCGGAAATGCCGGTCACCGCGGTCAGCAGGCCCAGCGGTACCTGCGCATCCACACCCTCAAGGTTGTGCCGGTGGATGTCCTGCAGCTCCAACCAGCTCTCCGCGCTGCGTTCCCGGCTGGCGGGGGCGGCGACCTGGTCGAACAGGTAACGCGCCGTGCGCGATTCCGCGATCTGGCGCAGGCCTTCGGGCTCGCCACTGTAAAGGACACGACCGCCGTGCTCGCCCGCCTCCGGGCCCACATCCACCAGCCACTGCGCGCGTCGCATCAGCTCCAGATCATGCTCGACCACGAACACCGAGTTGCCGCCGTCGCGCAGCCGGTCCAGTGCGTCGTACAGCGCCTTGCTGTCGGCAGGGTGCAGGCCCGCCGAGGGCTCATCGAGCACATACAGCACACCGAACAGCAGCGAGCTCAACTGCGTGGCCAACCGCAGGCGCTGCAGTTCGCCCGCTGACAGCGTCGGCGTTGCGCGATCCAGAGACAGATAGCCCAGGCCGAGGTCACGCAGTTGATGCACGCGCGCCATGACTCCTGCAGCCAGTCGCTGTGCCGCAAGCTGCTTTTCTTCGGACATTGCCGACGTACGCCGCACATCCGGTGCTGCCGCGTGGCTTGCACGGCCAGCGGCCGCCCGTTGGCGGCGATCGCGACCCGTAGCGGTGCGGCTGGTGCCTGCGCCCGGGTTGTGCGCGCTGAAATCCCCCGCCGCAATCGGATCCAGCAGCTCTGCCAGCTGATCCAGCGGCAACCGCATGAACTCGCCGATATCCACGCCTGCGAAGGTGACCGAGAGGGCTTCGGGCTTCAGCCGCTTGCCTTCGCAGGCCGGGCACAGCCTGCCTTCCATGTAGCGGGACACGCGCTTGCGCATCAGCGCACTCTGCGTGTTGGCAAACGTGTGCAGCACGTAGCGTCGCGCGCCGGTGTAGGTGCCCATGTAACTGGGCTCGAGCTTGCGCTTGAGTGCGGCACGGGTCTCGGCCGGGGTGAAGCCGGCATAGACCGGTACGCTCGGCGCTTCCTCGGTGAACAGGATCCAGTCCCGGTCCTTCTTCGGCAGTTTCTTCCACGGCACATCGATGTCGTAGCCCAGCGTGACCAGGATGTCGCGCAGGTTCTGCCCATGCCACGCCGGCGGCCAGGACGCGATGGCGCGCTCACGGATGCTCAGCGACGGGTCGGGCACCATCAACGCCTCGGTCACCTCGTACACGTGGCCAAGGCCGTGGCAGGTGGTGCAGGCGCCCTGCGGCGTGTTGGGCGAGAAATCCTCGGCGTACAGCATGGGCTGCTTGGCCGGATACGTACCGGCCCGCGAATACATCATGCGCACCAGGCTGGACAGCGTGGTGACACTGCCCACCGATGACCGTGCGTTGCTGGCACCGCGTTGCTGCTGCAGCGCCACCGCCGGCGGCAGACCATCGATCGCATCCACATCGGGCACGCCGGCCTGGTCGATCAGCCGCCGTGCATAGGGCGCGACGGACTCGAAGTAGCGTCGCTGCGCTTCGGCGTAGACGGTGCCGAAGGCCAGCGATGACTTGCCCGAACCCGAGACGCCGGAGAACACCACCAGTGCGTTGCGCGGAATGGAGACGTCGACGTTCTTAAGGTTGTGCTCGCGCGCACCGCGGACCTCGACGCAACCGCTGGCGGCAGCAGCGCATGACGATTCGCCAAAAGGAGTGTTGGACATGTTTGCGATCCTGCAGGCAGTGAGTGGCACGCATCAGCGCGTGCCCGGCGCCCTATTCTCGCTGCTGCCGGGGTGAACGGGGGTGACGGTTGGAGCGGTACCCACAAGGTGGTACAACACACGCATGGACGACAGGAAATACTGGTTCACACGGAAGCGATACGGCTGGGGCTGGGGCTTGCCCTGCGCCTGGCAGGGCTGGGTGGTTTATGCCGTGGCACTCGTGCTGCTGCCGGCGGGCCCGTTCCTGTTCTCCCCGATCCAACGGCCCGTGGCGTTCCAGCTGTACACGTGGGCGGTGATTCTGGTGCTTGTGCTGGTCTGCTGGCTGAAAGGCGCACCGCCGGGATGGCGCAGGGGGAAGTAGGCTGGCAAGTCGTCCAGTCCGCGTTCGAGAAGGGCCACGTTTTCTACGGTCTTTCAGACAGGAACGCTAGAAAGCACCGTCCCTGCATTCGCACAGAGCGGCACATGCCTTGCCGACATTTCTCCCTGCGCAGTCTGTGGCAGGAGCTGGTCCTCAGTTCCGCCGCGTCCTGACACACGCTACGAGCATACTTTTACCATGGGGCATAGGATTTCCATCTTTCTCGGAGGATCCCGTTCCATCGAGAATGTCCGGGCAGAGTGCTACCAATGCAACTACGCCGGAGCGCTGGGCGTCTCTGACCTCATTCCACGTTCACCAAGGAAATTTCCATGGCAGCAAGCCAAGAGCGCTTCTCCCTTGTTTTCAGCTTCATTCTTAAAAGCGGTGCAGAAGTCTTTCCGGTGCAGATGAAGCGTCGAAGTAGTGGAAATGTAGCTTTCCGGATTTCACGTGGAGGCACTGCTGGCAACACGCTGGGGCGAGGAGAGGAAGTTGAAGAGAGCATCATGATACGCAAGGTTCTCGATGAGGATTACGCTGTGAGGTGCTCCTCAAAGGATGGCTCTATCCGAGGCTTGTACAAGCAAGGTCATCGTTCGGTCGTGGAGGTAAGGCGACACTCTGTCTGACACATCTTCCACTGACCAAGATACTCGTCCCAACCAAAGCATCATCAAAAAGAGAGTCACCATGGCAGTCAGCAATGAGAAAGATCTTGGGGCAGCACTCAAGAATGAAGATGACACGATAGAGATCGAAGGCGATCTGGCAAGGAAGGTTGTCAGAATAAAGGCCACTGGGAAGGTCGCATGGGCCATTGCCATAGGTGCGATAGCTGTAGCAGTAATTGTTGCGCTCGGCACAGGGGGTACGGCCGCTCCCGCCAGCGCGGTCGTTGGCGTAGGCGCAGTGTCGATCCTTGGGCTGTCCACTGCCACGTCAGCAGTCGCTATTGCCGTAGCGTCCGGTGGTGTCGGTGCGCTCAATTCTCTGCGCAAGTACAAGATCTCTTCCAACACAGGTGGGAAGCTCGTTCTCTCGCGCAAGTAACTTCGCGCTCGGGTGGACTCAGCTCTGTCGCTATCGGCGTGCAGTGGTCCGTTGTCATGGATCATCAACCTCAACGCATGTCGCATATTGCACATGCGTTGGCGGTCCTTGCGGCGCGTGGCTTCGGCCTGACTTAACAGCGTGCAAGAATGCCGAAAGCGTCGTGCGTCGAACGGGTTTGCAACTTGTCTGATGGGCGCTGCGCAAGCAAGCGAGTACAGATGACGTGCCACCGACAACGGGTGGCCGGGCATCGAAAACCCGTGACACTGCGTAAGTTGTTTACGCTTGCCGGTCGGCGTCACTCCACGTGGCGCCGGCCGGCAATCCGTCTGCCGGCTATGGCGGGCGGAGCGTGGAGGCCTTGTGCCTGCCGGTCTTGCGCAATGTCCCGGTTTTCGAGCCACGTCTCCGCCCGCCACCTTTGTGTGGCGGCTACCGACTGTCTGCACGGAGCTCTCGCCATGACCACACCGAAGTTTCCCGCTCACACGCCTGCCAACAGCGAGGACGACGACGCCCCGTCGACCCGCCCGGGCAGCGCCTTCATCAACGCCCTGAAGGACATCGGCTGCGGCGCCGCCGCCGATGGCCAGCCCTGGCCCGAACCGGAGCTGCGCATCGGCCGCCGCATCGCCTTGGCCGATGTAGATTGCGCACGCGCCGGCCTGACCATCGCCCTGGAAATGCTGCTGGCGGGCGAACGCATCCGCCAGAACGGCCCGGATGAGGATTACCCCGGCGACCGGGTGATGGAGGGTCTGATCATGGCCTGCCTGGCCATCAATGGGCAGGCCACCGCGCGCATGCGCCCGGAGGAATGACGCGCGGTGCAGGCAATGCGCCGGGCATGGCCCGGCGCTACCTGTGCGGTTGCGTCACCCGCAATAGGTGGCGTTGTCCTCGGGTGGTCCCTCATCCTTGGGCTGTTTCCCGCACACAAGCCGCTGCTGCTCTGCGGTTGGTGGCCAGAAGTACAGGTTTCCGTTGTCGAAATCGATCTGGGCGTTGAAGGCCTTCTGGATCTGCCCCCCCAACATCACTTCGAAGGGCAGAGTGCGAGGCGACTTCCACAGCAGGACGGTGGGCGCGTCGATCAGATTGATACCGTTGAAGGAAGCGCTCTGCCTGGAGAACTTGTAAGGGATGCCCCTTCTTCCGCCAACATCAGGTGGGTCTTCAGGCGTGACTTCGCCCGCGGTGCGCACTGCCAGCTCGCTTGTATAAGCCATCAATGCCGTCAGGCCGGTATCAAACATCGCCTTACGAACAGCACCCTGCGTATCTACATTGAAGATCACGAGACTTGCGCCCAGACCCATGTCGTGCGCGAACTTGAAGGGTGCCGACTTGCTCCCGATAGGCCTGGGCTGATCGAATGCAATCTCGCCTTCCGTGAAGCTGACGTTGCTGAACTTCGCGAGCAGGCCCATGCCGATAATTGCGCCATCTTCCTGATCGCGTGGATTGACCTGGACCAGGACATTACGGAGTTCTATGGGTCCAATGCGAACATGTTCGGCAAAACGTAATTCTTCCTGGTGCACCGGGATGTCGGCGTCCAACAGCATTGCCGTACCCTTGATGGTTGCAACGACGCGTTTGATGCCAAGCGCGTCTGCAGTACGGCCTGACATGCTCAATGCGGCGGGGGCACCGGTATCCACCATCGCGACCGAGTGGCCCGCTTCGGTTTTTATCCTGACGAGATAGCTCTTGCCGACGCTGCCAGACCAGCGGGTGCCCGCCGCAGCATCAGCAGCCAACGTGGGGATGACCAGGTTGCTGTCCGGCCAGGTCAGCGCGTACGGGGGCAGCGCCGCAATGGCCTGGAAGTCGACGCCGGCGAAGCTTCTGGAAAGCTCAGCAGCGTCCGTGCCCGTGGCCAAGTGCGCGGTGCCGCGAAGGAACATCATGCTTCGGGCCCACTCGCGTCCACTGCCCTGATTTTTCAGGATTGCCGCATGCATGTGGGCACATATCAGAGCGTGACCTTGCTCGCGTTCCTCCCGGCATTTTTCCAAAGCAGGCAAGGCACGATCAAACCGGGCCTTTACGAGCGCTGCACTCACGGCATCCGTGTGAGGCGATGCGCTCGCCGCACGCGCACAGGAAAAGAGGGACAGCATCATCAGGGCAACTACCAGCTTCTGCATGCTTTCTCCTTGGCATCGGCAGGACCATCCATCAGTTGCCCTGCAATCGGGCGTTGATTCCAGTCCCGCTCTCACTCGCAGAGCGCGCTGTCTTCCGTCAGCGCAGCATCATCCAGCGGGCGCAGCTGCGCGATCTGCTCGCGTTGTTCGGCGCTGGGTTCGCCCAGCCACCACACCCGGCAGCGCGCGGTCAGGCGGCCGACCATCTTCGACTGCTCGGGCGAGTACAGCATCGCCAGCGCGGTACCCGGGCAATCGTGGGCCTGGCAGGCGGTATAGAACCACCACGGCTCGCCCTGCAGCACCACCAGTTCGCCCGGTCCACTGGGCCCGCTCAGCAGGCGCTTGCGCAGCGAGGGGATGTCCTTGTCGCTGGCTTCGGCCGCTGCGGTGTTCTGCATCAGGGCGTTGAACGCGGCCAGCACCTTCGGGTCCTCGCGGCCGCAGTCATCCACGGTGTTACCGCCCACCAGGGTGAAGAAGTGGGTGGCCAGCGGATTGTCCTTGCAGGTGAGTTCCGCGCCGGGAGTTTGTTCTTCCGGCTCGCCTTCGTTGTCCCACACCGAAGGGTCCACATCGTCTTCGATGTTTGGTTCGGGTTCGACCACGGCGGCGGCGGCGGGCGCGTCAGCGGGCGTTGCAGCAGCCGGCGCGGAATCGGTGCCCGCCTGCGGTGCCGGGGCCTGCGAACACGCGGCCAGCAGCGCGATCATCCATGAGAGCCCGATATGGCGAGACGTCATTCCCTGTCCTTGGGTGTGTGGTGTGCGACGGTGGGATTCTACGCGGTGCGGCCATTCCGCCGGGCATGGCCCGGCGCTACCGTCGGGTTTCACCCGCAAAGAAAAACCCCGGCACGTGGCCGGGGTTTTTCGGTTCACTTGAACAGCGTGTCCGGGTATTCCGGTTTCTGTTCCCGCGCCAGCAGGGCGCGCAGGCCTTCTGCAGGCGTCTGCTCGCCGTGCAGCACGGCACGCACACGATCAGAGATCGGCAGGTCGATGCCATGGCGGCGTGCCTGTCGCATCACTTCGTCGGCGGTCTGCACCGATTCCACCACCTGGCCGATTTCGCGCACGGCATCCTGCAGCGTCTGCCCGCGGCCCAGGGCCAGGCCCAGGCGGCGGTTGCGCGACAGGTCGCCGGTGCAGGTCAGCACCAGGTCGCCCAGGCCGGCCAGACCCATCAGGGTTTCCGGCTTGGCACCGATGGCGGCGGCAAGCCGCAGCATCTCGTTCAGGCCACGCGTGATCAGGCCGGCACGGGCGTTCAGGCCCAGCTGCATGCCATCGGCCACGCCGGTGGCCACGGCCAGCACGTTCTTCATCGCGCCGCCCAGCTCGGCACCCACCATGTCATCGCCCGTATAGGCGCGGAACGCCGGGCCATGCATGGCTTCGGCCACGGTCTGTGCGAACTCCGGCACGTCGCCATGCACGGTGATGGCGGTGGGCAGGCCCAGGGTCACTTCCTTGGCGAACGACGGCCCGGTAACCACGGCCAGCGGCACGTCGTCACCCAGGATCTCGCGCGCCACTTCATGCAGGAAGCGGCCCGAACCGGGTTCAAAACCCTTGGTGGCCCACGCCACGCCGGCACCAGCCGGACGCAGCGGTGCCAGCGCACGCACGGTTTCGTTGAACGCGTGCGACGGGGTGACCACCAGCACCCAGGCGGCATCCTGCAGGGCGGCCGCCATGTCGGTGGTCGCACGCAGGCTGTCCGGCAGGGGGATGCCCGGCAGGTAACGCGGGTTCTCGTGGCGCTGGTCGATGGCGTCGACCACGGCGGCATCGCGCCCCCACAGCACGGTCGGGTGACCGTGCCGGGCAAGCAGGGTGGCCAGCGCGGTTCCCCAGGAACCCGCGCCCAGCACGGCGATCTTGTCAGCGGTAGTGCTCATCCGTGACGTCGCAGCGGGGATCAGGCGTTGCCGGCCGGCTCGGAGTCAGCCAGCGACGGTGCGTCGCCCTGCTCCTGGCGCTGACGCAGGGTTTCTGCGTACAGGCCTTCGAAGTTGATCGGCTGCAGGAAGAACGGCGGGAAGCCGCCGGCCTGGATCAGGTCGCTGACCAGCTGGCGCACGTACGGGAACAGGATGTTCGGGCACTGGGTGCCGAGCAGCACGTCGATGGACTGCGGGTCCAGGCCGACCAGGCCGAACACGCCGGCCTGCTTCACTTCGGCCACGTAGGCGGTGCGCTCACCGGCCTGGCAGGTCAGGGTGACGGCCAGCACGACTTCGAAGGCGTTCTCGCCCAGGCGCTGCACCTGCTGGTTCAGGTTGAGCTGCAGTTCCGGCTGCACCTGGTCATTGAAGATGGTCGGGGCATTCGGCGACTCGAAGGAAACGTCCTTGACGTAGATCTTCTCGACGGTGAACGCGGGGCCGTTGGCGGCATCGACCGGCGCAGCGGCGCCGTTGGTGATCTCTTCGGACATTTCCAGTAACTCCAATGAATGCAATGAAAACGAGTGTCGAACTACAGGGTTGGGGGCGGCGGCAGGCCCATACAAGGCCAGTTCCGCCATCCCCTGCAATCAGTTGCGGCCCTTGACCAGCGGCAACTCGGCCTGCTGCCAGGCGGGAATGCCGCCTTCCAGCACGAAGACCTTCTCGAAACCGGCCTTCTTCAGCGTCTTGGCAGCGGTTTCCGATGCGTTGCCGCTGCGGCACACCAGCACCACCGGGCTCTGCTTGGCGTTGGCCACTAGCTTGTGCTCGGCGTTGAAGGCGCTGGCCTGGGCGCTGCGGCTGCCTGCGATGTGGCCCTTTTCGAAGTCAGCGCTGGGCGACAGATCGACCACGACCGCGCCACCGGCATTCATCAGGTGGGTCAGCTCGGCCGGCTTGATGCCCTTGTAGCCCCGGAACAGGCGGCGGGTTTCAGTGACGATGAGGGCCACGGTCAGGCCGACCAGGGCAGCGGACAGCATCGGGTTTCGGCCTGCAAAGGCCAGCAACTCTTCGTAATTCACTCAGGTCACGGGTCGATTAAGCGGGCGCCGATTGTCGCACAAGCCGCAGGGGGGCCGTCACTGCCCCTTCCACAGGTCCGGCAGGCCGGCCGCCTGCCACCAGCGCTTGGCTTCCGGGTCCCAGCGCCAGCGCTCGACCACCACCACGGTGCGCTCGGCCTGGGTGTTCTGGTTGATCACCCCGATTTCCACCCGGCGCTCGACCTGGCCACCGTCCAGCGAGGCGCTGCTGCGCTCGCGGTAGGAGGACACGCGCAGCTGCGCGTAACGGTTGAGCTCGAACTCGGTGGGCGGCTTTTCCTTGCGCAGCTCCGGGTCCAGGTAGGCAATGGCGTCGTCCATGCTGCCCCAGCGGATGGTCGCCCCGTAGGCGATCTGGGTCTCTTCCAGCAGCTTGCGCTGCTTGCGGGTGAGGTCGTCGGCAGCGGCACCGGCCACGGCACTGACCAGCAGCAGGGAGCACATCAGGAACTGGATCAGGCGGCGCATCGGTGGTTTCCCCAGGACGTCAGCCTGCCATCCTACCCTTTGGCGAAGGCAACGAAGCGACCGCTCAGCTCGGCGGCCGAACGGCCATCGGCCCCCGGCTGGCGGGCGACGATGCTGATGCGGGCCTTGCCGCGCTGGCGGAAGGTGGCCAGGAAGGTATCCCAGCTGCTGGCTTCGGCGGTTTCGGCGTGGGCGTGCAGGTCTTCGTAGACCGGGGCCAGGTAGCGCAGGTTGCTGTCGGCCACGTAGACCTCGGCGTCGTGTCCGGCCAGGCGCAGGCGCAGGCTGACCAGCGCCCAGCCCGACAGGGTCAGCACCGAGGCCAGGCTGCCACCGAAGGCGTTGCCCTTGTCGTTGACGTTGGCGGCCAGCGGCGCGGTGATGCGCAGCACGCCATCGGCGTAGCCATCCAGGCGGATCTGCATCGCACGGACCGCCGGCATGCAGTCAAGCACGTCCTGCAGGGAGGCCAGCGAGGAGGTCAGGGCATCAGCGGACATCGAGCAGCAACCACGACAACGAAGGGCCCGCATAATGACGTCAATGGCCAACCATACGATACCCACTGGCTGGACCCTGATCTCGCTGCGGCCGCAGGGACAGCATGCCGGGCTGAGGCTGGCTGCGGCCAGGCTGGGCGGGGCCACCGTGGCGTTGTCGCCGTGGCGGCTGCAGCGGCTGCAGGGCGCGGCGGTCGAACAGCGGCTGAACCGGGCGCTGTCCTGCGCGCGCGTGGTGTTCACCAGCCCGGCGGCGGTCGCGGCCGCTGCGGCACTGCAGCACCTGCCGGCGGCCCAGCGTGGCCCGTGGCTGACCGTGGGCGAAGGCACCGCGCGCGCCCTGCACGCGCACGGCATCACCGACGTGCACGCACCGCAGCGGATGGACAGCGAAGGCCTGCTGCGCCTGCCGGTGCTGGCCGACGTGCGCGGCACGGATGTCGGCCTGGTGACCGCGCCCGGCGGCCGTGGTCTGATCGCCGCACAGCTTGAGGCGGCGGGCGCGCGGATCATTCGTGCCGACATCTACCAGCGGGTGCCGCTGGTGATACCGCGGCGAAGACTGGCGCGATTGGCCCACTCGGGGACGCCGTGGTTGCTGGCCGTCAGCAGCGGCGAGGCCCTGCAGCGCTTCTGGCAGCAGCTGTCCCCCGGTTGGCAGCAGCGCCTGTGTGAACAGGCCATCGTGCTGGCCGCCAGCGAACGCCTGGCCGAGCAGGCGCGGGCGCTGGGGTTTGCCAGCGTAGTCCGCAGCGAAGGGCCCACCGTCACCCAGATGACGGCGGCCGCACACGCCGCGCTCACTGCCCCGGCAGCGACCTGAACAGGCACCCGGCACACGCTTGCCGGGTTCAGCGCCAACGGTAATGCTGTGTCCAACGCTGCCTGCTGGCTCCCCGCCGGCGACGCCGCCGACAAGGAAGCCCGATGAACGACACCCCGCCACCTGCCCCCTCCCGCCGTCCTGCACGCTGGCTGCTGCCGCTTGCGGTGGTGGTAGTGCTGGGCGCCGCGGGCTACGCCGGCTGGCATTACTGGCAGCAACAGCAGCGCGACCGGGCGGCACAGGCACAGAGCACGGACGTGCAGCTGAAGGGGCTGGAGGCCACCGTCGAGGCCCTGCGCCGCGACCAGCGCGCGACCAGCCAGCGCCTGCAGGATGCGGCCGCCACCAACCGCGTGCTGCGCGATGAAATGCTGGGCCTGTCCCAGCGCAGCGCGCTGCTGGAGGAGAACCTGACCCGGCTGACTGAAAGTGCCAACCAGGGCCGCCAGGCCGTGCAGCGCGACGAGGCCGAGCTGCTGCTGACCCAGGCCGCGCAACGGCTGGCCTTTGCCGACGATGTGGAAGGCGCGCGCCGCCTGTATGCGCAGGCCGCCACCGCATTGGCCGACCTGCCGGACAACGAAGGCCTGAACCTGCGCCAGGCGCTGGTGCAGGAACGCGACGCGCTGGATGCACTGGGCACGGGCCCGCGCGTGCAGGCGCTGCACCGACTGAATGCCGTTGCCCAGGCGCTGCAAGGACTGCCCTCCGAGCTGCCGCCCTCGCCGGCCGAAGCGGCTGCCAAGCCGTGGTGGCAATCGGCGCTGGCGCCCTTCGTGGATATCACCCCGACCCGCTTGAACGGCCCGCTGACCCAGGCCGAGCGCGCCGCCGCCGATGACGCGCTGCAGCTGGAACTGACCCTGGCCCGCGCGGCCATCGAGCGTGGCGACCGCAGCGGCCGTGATGCCGCGCTGAACCGCGTGGCCCACTGGGCGCAGCGGCGCTGGCCGGATTCACCGGGCCTGCGCGCGCAACATGCTGAACTTCAGGCCTTGCGCAAGGCCCCCCTGCAGGCCGAGAGCAGCGTGCTTGGCAGCACCCTGCAACAACTGCGCTCCCAGACCGACCGGAGGTAACGCCCGATGAAACCCCTGCAATCCCTGGTCGTACTGCTGCTGGCCGTGGCCATCGGCGTGGTGGCTGCGCAATGGCTCGGCACCGATGATCTGAACCGTTACGGCGAAGTGACCCTGCGCTACGGCGGCTACGACTACCACAGCAACCTGCCCAAGGTGGCCCTGCTGTCGGTGATCGGCGTGCTGGTGCTGTGGCTGCTGTGGAGCCTGGTGGCGGCACCGTTCCGCGCCTGGGGCCGCTACCGCCGGAAGCAGGGCCGCGTGCGCCTGATCGATGGCCTGCAGGCCTACGAACACGGCCACTGGCAGCGCGCGGAGAAGCTGCTGGATGGCGCCGCAGCCGACCCGGAAGTGAGCGCGGTGGCGCTGGCCAATGCGGTGCGCAGCGCGCAGTCGCGTGCCGATGCCGCGTCGGGCGAGGCACTGCTGCAGCGCCTGGGTGAAAGTGATGCCACGCTGCATGCGCTGCTGCGCGCCGAACAGCTGCTGGCACGCGACCTGCCGGTGGATGCGATCAATGCGCTGGACGTGGCGGCGATCCAGCCGCTGCCGCCGCGTGGCCTGTGGCTGCGTACCGAAGCGCTGGCGCAGGCCGGGCGCGCGCACGAGGCGTACGGCCAGCTGGGTGCGCTGCGGCAGAGCAAGGTGCTGCCGACCGATGCCAGCAGCGAACTGGAAGCCCGCCTCGCTGCGCAGGCCCTGCTGGAAGCAGGCGATGTGAACGCGCTGGCCGCGCAGTGGGAAGCCACGCCGAAGGCGCTGCGACCGACCCCGGACGTGGTGGCCGCCTACGCCACCCGTGCGGTGGCCCTGGACTGGGACGAGCCGGCGCTGCTGGCCCTGGAGCAGGCGCTGGACCATCGCTGGGACGATGAGCTGGTGGCGCTGTATGGCCGCCTGCCTGCCGAGCGCCTGGCCACCCGCCAGGCCAACCTGGCGCGCTGGCGCAACGTGCATGACGATTCGGCTGCGCTGCGCCTGGCGCAGGGCCGCATTGCCCTGGCCCAGCAGCAGTGGCATGCCGCCGATGCGTTCCTGCACGAGGCCATCGCGGCCGGTGCCGGTGCGCCGGCATGGGAGGCGCTGGGTGAAGCGTTTGCCCAGCGCGGCGAACACGCACTGGCCGCGCAGTGTCTGGCCAATGCGCTGCGCCTGCAGCGTGGCGAGGACAGCGTGGCGCTGGTGCATGCGGCCGATGTGGCGCCGCGCAGCACGGTGGAAGAGCTGCCTGCTGCCGCGCAGCCGCCGGTGTATGACGCCAATGAGGTGCGCGACGAGTTCGGCAACCCGCGGGTGCCGTGAGCATGGCTGAGGTGTGCCGACCAACGGTCGGCACCCACCAAAAGAAACGCCGCCCGATGGGCGGCGTTTTTTGTTGTTCGATGGATGCAATCAGCGTTCGACGATCGCCACCACGCCCATGCCACCGGCGGTGCAGATCGATACCAGCGCGCGGCCGCCGCCGCGTTCGGCCAGCTGCTTGGCCGCCGTCGCGATCACGCGGGCACCGGTGGCGGCAAACGGGTGGCCGGTGGCCAGCGACGAACCCAGCAGGTTGATCTTGTCCGGGTCGATGCGGCCCATCGGTGCATCCAGGCCCAGGCGGTTGCGGCAGTAATCCTCGCTCTCCCACGCACGCAGGGTGCACAGCACCTGCGCGGCGAAGGCTTCGTGGATCTCATAGATGTCGAAATCCTGCAGGGTCAGGCCGTTGCGCTTGAGCATCTCCGGCACGGCCACGGTCGGTGCCATCAGCAGGCCTTCGCCGTGCACGAAATCCACCGCGGACACGTGGGCATCGCGCAGGTAGGCCTGCGGCTCGTGCCCGTGCGCGCGGGCCCATTCCTCGCTGGCCAGCAGCACCGCGGCGGCACCATCGGTAAGCGGGGTGGAATTGGCGGCGGTCAGCGTGCCGCGACCCGAGACCTTGTCGAAGGCCGGCTTCAGCGTGGCCAGCTTTTCCAGCGAGGTATCGGCGCGCAGGATGTTGTCCCGCTCGACGCCACGGAACGGCGCGATCAGGTCATTGAAGAAACCGCGCTCGTAGGCAGCGGCCAGCTTCTTGTGCGAGGAGATCGCCCATTCGTCCTGCGAATCACGCGAGATGTTCCATTCCTTGGCCATGTCCTCGCAGTGGTCGCCCATGCTCTTGCCGGTACGCGGCTCGGCCACGCCGGGGAACTCGGGCTTGAGTTCGGAGAGCTTGAAGCCGGCGGTCAGCGCGCGGATCTTGTCGCCGGTGCTCTTGGCCCGGTTGGCCGCCAGCAGGCGCGCACGCAGCTTCTTGCCGTACACGATCGGCACGTCGGAGGTGGTGTCCGAACCACCGCCGATGCCCGATTCGATCTGCCCCAAGGCGATCTTGTTGGCCACGGTGATGATGCTGTCCAGCGAGGTGCCGCAGGCGCGCTGCAGGGTGATGCCCGGGGTCAACGGTGACAGGCCCGAGGACAGCGTGGCTTCACGGCCCAGGTTCCAATCGCTGGAATGCTTGATGACCGCGCCCATTGCCACTTCGCCGAGCTGCTGGCCGTGCAGGCCGAAGCGTTCGACCAGCGCACCCAGTGTCCGCACCGACATGCCGAGGTTGCCGACATCCGAATACGCGGTGTTCTGGCGGCAGAACGGAATGCGGACGCCACCGAGGATGGCGACGGGACGAGCGTTGGGCATGGAGATACCTGGCATGGATGAGGGTGTCTGCAACATGGCCTGCACGACGGAGCAGGCATAATGGAGCCAAGTGTAGCTGCCGCCCTGTGATGGGCCAACCGTGGAACCATGAGCAAACCCGACCCCGCGATGAATGCCCTTGGCGTGCTGGCCCTGGAACTGGCCAACGGCGAAATCCCCCGCCAGGCGGTGCTCAGCGCCGAGCAGGCCGGTGAACTGGCCGACCGTATCGGCCGTGACCTGGCCAAGCTGGTGCCGCAGGTGGCCGAACTGGACCTGGTGTTCGCCGCCGCCCATTTCGACCCCGCTGAAATCCTGCGCCCGGGCTGGCCGATCCACCGCCGCCTGGAAGAACTGCAGATGCGTGCCCCCGGCCGCAGCCAGGGCCCGCGCCTGCTGGCCTTCGGTGCCGGCGCCGATGGTGAAGTGCCGCTGCCGTTCCAGGCCGATGCGACCCTGGTGGGCGGTGGCCTGCGCGTGGTGCCCTTCCTGCTGACCGGCAGCGACGTGGCCACCACCGCGGCCGTGGCCGATGCGCTGGAAGACGTGCTGCTGGCCAATGGCATGGCCCATGCCGATACGGCGCTGATGGCGCAGAACAGCTTCGGTGCCCGCATCGAGCACGCGCGCTACTTCACCGTGAACGACCTGGCCGCGATGATGTCGATGCAGTACGACAACCAGGGCCTGGCCGCGCTGTGGCCGCTGATCGAGACCGCGATCATGGCCCCGGGCCAGGACGAGTGGCTGGAAAACGCACCCGAGCCGCTGCTGCGCTATACGCAGGGCGAGGCGCGCATGGCACTGTTCGATCCGGCCGGCTGGTGTGCGTACTACAACCACAGCAAGGGCGACTGCGACCGCCTGCAGGGCATCTACGAGCAGTTCCTGATGCGCCAGCGGCAGATGGCGGCGGTGCTGGAAGCACACGGCGTGCCGGTGCTGTTCGTGCACTGCGAGGCCGGTCAGAACGCGCGCGAGCTGCTGGCGCGCTGATCTGCGATTGCCGGCCAGCGGCCGGCACTACCGCTGAAAAAAACGCCGGCTTTCGCCGGCGTTCTTCGTTCTGCCTTACGGGGCCTTCTGGATGACCGCGCAGGCCAGGCGCGCGCCGGCGTTGCCGGTCGGCTGGGTCTTGTAGTCGTCCGCATCGGCGTGGACGATCAGGCCGCGGCCGATGATGTCGAAGTCATCACCCTTGCCGATGTTGACGTTGCTCGAGACCGGGCCGTCGATGGTGGCCACGCCCTTGTCGTCGGCCTTGATGTTGGGCATGTCGCCGCCGTGGTGCGGATCGGCCGAGACGTTGCCGTGGTCCTGCTTGCCCGGATTGAAGTGGCCGCCGGCGCTCATGCCGTCCGGCGCGCTGCAGTCGCCCTTCTCGTGGATGTGGAAGCCGTGCTCGCTGCCCGGCTTCAGGCCGGTGATCTGGCCGGTCACGTGCACCTTGCCGTCAACGACCTTGAAGGTGACGCTGCCCTTGGTCTCGTTGCCCTGGGTCGGTGCCAGTTCGGCGCTGGCCGAGGCATCGGCCGCCGGTGCGGCTTCGGTGGCCGGGGCAGCAGCCGGATCAGCCGGTGCTGCCGAACCTTCGGCCGGGGTGGTCGCCGGGGCTTCGGCTTCCGGGGCTGCCGGCTGCTGGTTGCAGGCCGCCAGGCCCAGGGCGGCGATGGCCGCGAACAGCGAGGTATGGATCAGACGCATGGAACTCTCCTTGGAATGAAGCCCGTGGCGATCAGCGGGTAACCCGGATCACACCGCAGGCGATGCGGACGCCGGCATTGCCGGCGGGCTGGCTGCGATAGTCATCGGCGTTGGCATGCACGACCAGTGCACGTCCGGCGATATCGGTGGCGGCGCCTCCCCCAAGGGTAACGCCCTTCAGGTGCACATCGACATTCGCGCGGCCCTGGGCATCAGCCTGCAGGTTGTCGATGTCACCCAGGTGATGCTTGCCGCTGCCCGCACGACCGTGCGCGCTGGCGGCGGGGTTGAAGTGGTTGCCGGCACTGCTGGCATCCACCGCGCTGCAGTCACCGCGTTCGTGGATATGGAAACCCGCCTGCTGCATCGGCTGCAGGCCACCGACCAGGCCGGTCAGGTGCACGCCACCGCTTTCGGTCTTCAGCACCAGGCGGCCACTGACGATGCTGGCCGAGGCCGGCGCCAGGTTGGCTTCGGCCAGCTGGGCCACGGGCGTAGTGACCACCGGCGGCGGCGTGGGCTGCGGCTTCTGCGGCGCGCTGCCACAGGCAGACAGCAGCACGGCGGCAGACAACGGCAGGAGGGCAAATGACAGGCGCATCAGGAAACTCCTTGCAGGGAACACTACGGACGGCATCGTCCATGGCGGATCAACTGTTCGGCAAGCGGGCGCGAGGACCGCGTGCAGGGGGCGTTCAATGGCCCCCGCGGCGGCGGCCGGCGCCCAGTTTGCGGGTCAGCGTGTTACGGCCCAGGCCGAGCCGTGCAGCGGCTTCGGCGCGGCGGCCATGGGTGATCTGCAGCGCGGCTTCCAGCAGGGCGTGGTCCACGCGCTCGCGCACCTGCGCGTGCAGGCCATCGGTGCCTTCGGCCAGCTGCCGCCGCGCCCATTCGGACAGCAGCGTTTCCCACTGGCCCGGATCGGCACCCGCGCTGCTGCCACGACGGCTGCGGCTGCGGTTCAACGCGGTATCGACGTCGGCCACGCCGATGGTGTCGGCGGCGGCGAGTGCGGCCATGCGCCAGCAGACGTTCTCCAGTTCGCGCACGTTGCCCGGCCAGTCGTGCTCGCGCAGCGCCTGCAGGGCCGCGGCGGTGAGCCGCTTCGGCGGCGTGTCCAGCTTGTGCGCGGCGGCGGCCAGGAAGGTGGTGGCCAGCTGCGCGATGTCCTCGCGGCGGTCGCGCAGCGGCGGCAGCTGCAGGCGCACCACATCGAGGCGATGCAGCAGGTCGGCACGGAATTTCCCCTGCGCGACCAGCCCTTCCAGATCCTGGTGGGTAGCAGCGACCACGCGCACATCCACATGGATCAGCTCGCGGCCACCGACGCGGAAGAACTCGCCCTGGGCCAGCACGCGCAGCAGGCGGGTCTGCAGCGGCAGCGGCATGTCGCCGATTTCATCGAGGAACAAGGTGCCGCCGTTGGCCTGCTCGAAGCGGCCGATGTGGCGGCGCTGCGCACCGGTGAACGCACCCGCCTCGTGGCCGAACAGTTCGCTTTCCAGCAGTTCGGCCGGGATGGCGGCGGTATTGAGCGCGACGAACGGACCCTGCGCGCGCGGCGATTCGCGGTGCAGGGCGTTGGCCACCAGCTCCTTGCCGGTGCCGGTTTCGCCGGTGATGAGCACCGCCAGCGGTGCCTGCGCCAGGCGGCCGATGGCGCGGAACAGCGCGCGCATCGGTGGCGTGTCGCCCACCAGCTGCGGCGGCTGGTCGCTGGGCGTTTCGGCCACCGGCGTCGGTGCAGCCAGTGCCGGTGCCACGGCCGGCAGCACGCGCTGGGCCAGCGCGACTGCATCGTCGAGGTCGAAGGGCTTGGACAGGAACTCGTGTGCGCCACCGCGGAACGCGCCCGCCGTGCTGGCCACATCGGTGTAGGCCGACATCACCACCACCGGCAGCTGCGGCAGCGCAGCCTTCAGCTTGTCCAGCAGCACCAGGCCATCGTCGCCGGGCATGCGCACATCGGTGAACAGCAGTGCCGGCGCCGGGCCTTCGTTCAAGGCCTGCAGGGCGGGAGCGGCGCTGTCGAAATCGACGACCTGGTAGCCGGCCTCGCGCAGCGCGGTGCACAGCACGAAGCGCACGGCGCGGTCATCGTCGACCACCCAGATGCGCTGCGCGGAGATAGGGGAATCAGACATCGCGCGGGGCCTCCTCGGCCGGGGCGGCGCCGTTGCCGATCGGCAGCAGCAGGGTGAACACGGTATGGCCCGGCCGCGAGCGATAGGTGAGCGTGCCGCGGTGTTCGCGCGCCACCTGCTGGGCCAGTGCCAGGCCCAGGCCGGTGCCTTCGGCGCGGCCACTGACCAGCGGCAGGAACAGGTGCTCGGCCAGTTCCTCGGGCACGCCGCGGCCGTCGTCGGCGATTTCCAGGCGCAGGGCCAGGGTGTGCAGCTGCTCGGCGATCCGCACGCCGTGCTCCACGCGCGTGCGCAGGGTGATGACCCCGGCGCCGGCCTGGATGGCGTTGCGCACCAGGTTCCACACCGCCTGGGTGAGGCGGTCGGCATCGCCATCGAGTTCGGGAATGCTGGGGTCGTAGTCGCGCTGCAGGCGCACGGCCCAGCCGGCCTCGCTCTCGGCCAGGCGCAGCACGCGTTCCAGCGAGGCGTGGATGTTCAGCGGCGCATGCGGCGCGGCCGGCGCCGGCGACAGCAGCTGGTCGAGGAGGCCGTTGAGGCGTTCGATCTCCGAACCGATCAGCTCGATCAGCTCACGCTCGCTGGCATCGCGCTGGGCGGCACGGCGGGCCAGCAGCTGCGCCGCGCCCTTCAGCCCGGCCAGCGGATTGCGCAGCTCGTGGGCCAGGCCCTTCAGCGCGGCACTGAGCGCGCTGGGCAGGGCCTGGGTCGGGTCCAGGCCCGGGAATTCGTCGACCGGATGCGCTTCCAGCAGCCAGCCACCATCGTCGCGGCGGCTCATCCAGCCCTCGGCGAAGCGCGCGCCCTCACCCGGCAGGGCCAGCGCCAGGCGGTTCAGCCGCAGACTGTCGCGCTCGTCGCGGGCAAGGAAATGGGCCAGCGCCTCGCCCTGCACTTCCAGCGCGGCCAGCGGCTGGCCGATCAGGCGGCGGACGCTGACGCCCAGCCAGCGGGCGAAGGCGGGATTGCAGCCGATGATGCGGCCATCGGCCCCGGCCCAGGCCAGCGGCGTGCCGAGGGCATCGAGGGACGGCGGGGGTGCGGGGTCGGACATTGCACCAATGTAGTGCAAAACGGGGGGCGAGCATCAGATCACTTCGTATGCGTCACCGGACGTCGTGCCGGGGAATTACATGCCAGGCTTGCTGATCGAATACTAACGCCTTACGATACTATCGACAATCGTTACTACCATGCCTATCCAGTCGTTCGCCTGCAAACGCACGCAGGCGCTGTTCGATGGCCAACGCGTGCCCAGGTGGCGCCACATCGAAGCCGCTGCCCTGCGCAAGCTGGCGATGCTCAACGTTGCGGCCGATCTGCGGGATCTGCGCATACCTCCGGCCAATCGCTTGGAGCCGTTGCACGGAAACCGGTGCGGCCAGTACAGCATCCGCATCAATGATCAGTTCCGATTGTGCTTCGTCTGGACCCGAGAAGGCCCCGCCGAAGTCGAAATTGTCGATTACCACTGAAGGAGCCGCGCGCATGCGAACCGTCCCCTACCCCGCTCCCGGCGAGATCCTGCTGCATGAGTTTCTGGAGCCGCTGGGCATCACCCAGTACCGCTTGGCCAAAGCGATCGGCGTGTCACAGCGCCGGATCGGCGAGATTGTTACCGGCCAGCGCGCCGTGACTGCAGATACCGGACTGCGGCTGTCCCGTTACTTCGGCGTGTCCGACAAGTTCTGGATCGGACTGCAGGCGGATTTCGATGCGGCGATGACCAAGGAGAAGCTGGCCGAGGTGCTGGCGCGGATCGAGCCTTACAACGCGGTGGCATGAACCTGCCCGGGGTCGGATCCCTTTCCGTCAGGAAAGGGCTCTGACCCCTGCAGTTCGAGCAAGCTCGACCACTACCGGGTGGGTGGCCGGTTACAGCTTCATGTTCAGGCCGACGAACACGCTGCGGCCCGGGGCCGGCGAGAACATCGGGCGGGCGCTGTCCCAGAAGAAGCTGTCGTACCAGGCGTAGGCGTACTCGCGGCCGGTGACGTTCTTCAGCTGCAGGTCCACGCTCCAGCGTGGGTTGATCTGGTACGCGGCGCTGAGGTCGAGCACGGCGAAGCTGCCGAACTTGCCGGCCTCGTTGCGCTCTTCCAGGTAGTAATCGCCCTGCGCGCGGGCCTGCAGACCGAGGCGCAGCGCGTCGCTGGCGCGGTAGTCCACGCCCAGGTTGCTGATATGGCGCGGGGTGGCGGCCACTTCCCTGCCCTGCAGCGAAATGCCGGCATCGCGGTCGTCGCGGGTGATCTTCGCTTCCTGGTAGGCGTGCGAGGCCCACACCGTCCAGTCATCGCCCAGCTGCAGGCTCAGCTGCGCATCCACGCCGCGGCGGCGGGTCTTGCCCAGGGTGACCGTGGTGCCGGTGGCCGGCATGTTGGACACCTCGTTTTCCGCATCCTGCTGCCACACCGCCAGGCGCGCCTGGCTGCCGGCGAACGGCTCGAACTTCAGGCCCAGCTCCATGCCGGTGTTGGTGGACGGCTGCATCGGCGCCTGCCCCGGGGTGAGGTAGGCCGGCGCGGTGGAGCCGGTGAGCACCTGGAAGGTGCGGCCCCAGTTGGCGTAGACGTGGGTGGTCTGGCCCAGGCTGTGGATGACGCTCAGCTTGGGCTGGCCGATGGTGCCGTAGTCCTGCAGGCGGCCGCTGACGCCATTCATCAGGTGCGTGCTGCCACTGAAGCGGTCGATACGGTAGGCCGGCACGATCTTCCACGCTTCGGCCGGCTGGTAGATGGCCTGCACGTAGGCGCCCCAGTTGTCGAAGCTGTGGCGGTCGTCGTTCTGCACGCGCGCCGGCGCCTGGCTGTAATCGGTGGGTTCGGCGTAGGCGTAGCGCTCGCGGATGTAGCCGTTGTCCTGCTGCTCGTAGTTCAGGCCGCCTTCGACGGTGAGCGCGGGACCGGCCTGCCAGGTGAGCGTGCTGAGCAGGCCGGTCTGGCGCTCATCCCACACGCGGCGCTGGCGCGGCAGGTTGCCGGTGGGCAGGTCGCTGAAGGTTACGCGGCGGTCGTCTTCATAGCGGTTGTAGTACAGCCGCGTGCCGAAGGTCAGCGCGTCAGTGAGCTTCAAATCCACGTGCGCGGCGACCTGGCGCATATCGCGGTCATCGCCATCGTTGGCGTTGCGCAGGTCGCTGCCACGGCGGTGCGTGCGCAGTTCGTCGGCCGTCATGAAGCCGGGCTCGTCCGCTTCGTGGTGATAGGCGCGCGCGGTCAGGCCCACGCGCAGGCCGTCGTCCAGCGAGCCGTAGAACCATTTGCCGCCCAGCGAGTACTTCTTCGAGGTGTCGTGGTCGCGGTAGCCATCGCTGGCCTGGGTGCCGATGAAGTAGTTCTGCGCGAAGCCATTGCTTTCGCGGCCGATCGCCAGCTGCGCATCGCGGGTGTTGTAGCTGCCGTAGGCCAGCCGCGCATCGGTGTAGTTGCCGCCCTGGCGCGTACCGAAGTTCACGTTGCCGCCGATGTTGTGCAGGCCGTAGCGCGGGTCGTTGGTCCCGCGCACCACTTCGATGTAGCTGATTTCCAGCGGGAACAGCATGTCGATGAAGCGCTGGTTGCCGCTGTTGACGTTGCTGGGGATGCCGTCGATGAGGGTCTTGATGGCGTTGAGGTAGCCCTCGCCGTTGAAGGCGCGGAAGCTGACCTTGCCCGACTCCGCACCCTGCCGCGTTTCGGTGAGCTGGATGCCGGGCATCTGCCCCAGCAGTTCCCAGCTGTGCGAGACGTTGCGGTCTTCGATCTGGTCCGCGCCGAGCACGTCCACCGAGGTCAGCACCTGGTGTGCGCTGAGCTGGCCTTCGCCGTGCTGGTGCACCTGCACCTTGCCGAGGGTGAGCGCGGCATCGGCGGACTGTGCGAAAGCTTCAGGGGCGAACGGGGCGGCCGCGAGGGCGGCCACCAGCGTGGAGGTCTTCATGGGGGTGGAAGGGTGCGGATGAAATGTAATCATATAACATTTCATGCACCGGCCATGTAGAGTCGAGCATGGCTCGACTCTACAAAGGCGGGGGGGACCGGTGCTTACACCGGGTAGCCGGTGGCTTCCCTGGCCTTCTTCCAGGCGCTTTCAAATTCGCGCGCGGAGATCTCATCGTCCTCGTCGAAATCGAGGAACGACACCGGCTGGTCGGCCAGCAGGAAACGGTCGTCGCTCTGGCCGTGCTCGTCGGCCCAGACCAGCTTGGTGCCGTAGATTTCCACCTGGCGCACGATCTTCTCGCCGCGGGCTTCCATCAGCACGTTGCCCTTGCCCAGGCCCGATTCGGCCCAGTGCTTGTAGTGCTTCTTGGCGGAGTTGTTCTTGATGTTCTTCATTGCAGGGGTCCTGGCCGCAGCGGCGGCCGGAGAGTTCGGAATGGCGCCATTATCAGCCATTCGGGGTCAGAGCCCTTGCCTGCGGCAAGGGATCCGACCCCTGCCGGTTCAGTTCGGCAGCGGCGCGCCCTTCGGCCACAGCATCCAGAGGTTGCCCTTCTGCTTCATGTCACCGGCCAGCTTGCCGGCGGCATCGCCACTGCCCCAGTACAGGTCGGCGCGCACTTCGCCGGCAATGGCGCCGCCGGTGTCCTGCGCGGCCACCGGGCGCACCACCGGGCTGCCATCCGGGCGCGTGGTGGACAGCCACAGCAGGCTGCCCAGCGGCACCACGCTGCGGTCCACCGCCACGCTGTAGCCGGCGGTCAGCGGCACGTTGAGCGAACCGCGCGGGCCTTCCGGGCTGTCGGCGCTGCGCACGAAGAACACGTAGCTGGGGTTGCTGCGCAGCAGCTCCGGCACGCGCGCCGGGTGCGCCTTCGCCCACGCGCGGATCGCGTCCATGGTCACGTCCTCCTTCTTCAGCTCGCCCTGGTCCACCAGCCAGCGGCCGATGGCGCGGTAGGGGTGGCCGTTCTGCTCGGCATAGGCCAGCCGCACCTGGCTGCCATCGGCCAGGCGCACGCGGCCCGAGCCCTGGATCTGCAGCAGCTGCAGGTCCATCGGGTCGGTCAGCCAGGCCAGCACAGGCGCTTTGGAACCCTTGCTGGCGATGGTGCCGGCGTCGTCATAGGGCTTGAGCACCTTGCCGTCGAGGCGGCCACGCAGGCGCTTGCCCTTCAGTTCGGGGTAGAGGCTGTCCAGCTGCACCACGATCAGATCGTCAGGCGTGCCATACACCGGCACCGTGGCGGTGGCCGTGCGGGTCAGGCTGCCGGGGTAGATGGGTTCGTAGTAGCCGGTGATCAGGCCATCGGCCTGGTGGCCCCCGGCGCGCAGCGCGTACACGTCGAGATCGCGCTGCAGGAACTGGCGGATCGCCGCCGGGTCCTTGTCGGACACCGTGGCTGCGGTCGCGCAGGGCTGGGCCCAGACCGCATCGTTCTTCAGGCGGGTGCAGCTGCTGCGCCAGGCGATGAAGCCGGCCTGCAGGTCGGTATCGGAGACCGCCGGCAGCGCCTTCCAGTCGACCTTGGCGTAGGTGGCGGCAGCAGGCTTGGCGGCCGGTGCGCCCGGACGGTTACCGGTGGTGGCGCAGCCGGCGAGCAGGGCAACGGCCAGGAAGGTGAGGAGCGCGCGCGGCGACGTAACAGTGATCATCGTCGCAATGTAGTGGGGCCGATGGTGGCGGAGCAACCTTCGGTAGCGCCGGGCCATGCCCAGCGGAAAGCGGATCCCGCGCTGCACGCTCGCCGGGCATGGCCCGGCGCTACCGCCAGATGGCTACGGCGTCTGCAGCAGCAGCGAGTGCAGGATGCGGGCGTCTTCGGCGTCCAGCGTCTTCGGCAGGTCGTCACTGCCGCGGAAGCGGCGATGGAAGGCAGCGACGGCCGCTTCGCGATCTTCCATCGGGTAACCGAAGCGGGCCATCGCATTCCACGCATCGAAACCGTCCGGTGCGGGGCCATCGCCGGCACGCGGCCATACGCCGAAGCCGGCCTCGGCCAGCTGCTGCCACGGGAAGAAGCGGCTGGGGTCGGCCTTGCGCGTTGGCGCGAGGTCGGCGTGGCCGATCACCTGCCGCGGCGGGATGTTCAGGCGCTCGGTGAGGTCACGCAGCAGCAGGATCAGCGATGCGATCTGCGCCGGCGTGAACGGCGTGCTGCCGTTGTTGTCCAGCTCGATGCCGATGGAGGCCGAGTTGAGATCGGTGATGGTGCCCCAGCGGCCGGAACCCGCATGCCAGGCGCGGCGTTCATCGCTGACCAGCTGGTAGCGATGGCCATCGGCACCGATGAGGTAGTGCGCGCTGACCCGGCCGCCGCTGTTGGCGGTGCGCAGCGTGTGCAGGCTCTGCTGCACCGAATCCTGTTCGGTGTGGTGGATGACGATGACGACTGGATCGCGCGCGTTCTGGTTTGGCGAAGGCACCCAGGTTGCCAGCGGATTGCGGCTTTCCTGCGGCGCGGAAGCACAGGCGACCAGCAGCAGGCAGGCCGAGAGCATCAGGGGGGTGCGGATCAGGTGCATGCGTTTGATTGTGCGCGATCGCGCGCGACGATGCATGACGCGGTACCGACCAACGGTCGGTACCCACCAGGGCGGAGGTCGGTGCCGACCATGAAGGATGCAGTAGAGCCACGCCATGCGTGGCTGGAGGGCTGCAGTGCCGACCCACCGTCGGGCCCCCCCACCACACATGGCCCCCCCCCCAACAGACGGGCGCCAGGGGGTGCCTCCCCACCGGCGGCCCCCCCCACGGCGCCTGGCACCCACCAGGGCAGAAGGCTGCCCGCCGTTACCTCAGGCCTCGTAGGCCGATTCGCCGTGCGAGGTGACATCCAGGCCGGTACGTTCGGCCTCTTCGGTCACGCGCAGGCCGACCACCACCTTCACCAGCAGCAGGATGGCCGCGGTGACCACCGCCGACCAGACCACGGTGAGGCCGACGCTGACCACCTGCACCCACACCTGGTGGCCGATATCCAGATCGGCCTTGGTGCCGCCCAGCGACTGCGCGCTGAACACACCGGTGAGGATGGCGCCGACGATGCCGCCGACGCCGTGCACACCGAACACGTCGGCGGTGTCGTCCACCTTCAGCAGGCGCTTCAGGCCGGTGACACCCCACACGCAGACCACACCGGCGACCAGGCCGATGACGATGGCGCCCAGCGGGCCCACGGTGCCGCAGGCCGGAGTGATGCCGACCAGGCCGGCCACCGCACCCGAAGCTGCACCCAGTGCCGACGGCTTGCCCTTGGTGATGGCTTCGGTGAGGGTCCAGCCCAGCACTGCCGCAGCAGTGGCCAGCACGGTGTTGAGGAAGGCCAGCGAAGCGACGGTGTCGGCCGCAGCGGCCGAGCCGGCGTTGAAGCCGAACCAGCCCACCCACAGCAGCATCGCGCCGATGTAGGTGAACGGCACGTTGTGCGGCTTCAGCGCGGTCTGGCCATAGCCCAGGCGCTTGCCCAGGAACCACGCGCCGACCAGGCCGGCCACGCCCGCGTTGATGTGCACCACGGTGCCACCGGCGAAATCGATCGCGCCCATTTCACCCAGGTAACCACCACCCCAGACGATGTGTGCCATCGGGATGTAGCTGAGCGTGAACCACAGCGCCGAGAACAGCAGCACCGCGCGGAACTTGATGCGTTCAGCGAAGGCGCCGACGATCAGCGCGGTGGTGATGCCGGCGAAGGTCGACTGGAAGGCGACGAACAGATAGTCCGGCAGGCCCTTGATGGGCGTGTTGCCGACCGAATCAGGGGTGAAGCCCTTCAGGAAAGCGAACTCGGTGAATGAGCCGAAGAACGGATTGCCCGCACTGAACACCGCGCTGTAGCCGTAGGACACCCACAGCAGCAGCACCAGCGAGAACACCACCAGGATCTGGCTGAGCACCGACAACACGTTCTTCGAACGCACCAGGCCGCCGTAGAACAGGGCCAGGCCCGGCACCACCATCAGCAGCACCAGCAGGGTGGAGGTCAGCATCCAGGCAACGTCGCCGTGGTCGAAGGCCGGCGCGGCGGCTTCGGCGGCAACCGGTGCCGCGGCGACCGGAGCCTGCAGCGGTTCGACCGCCACGGTTTCGCTGGGCAGCGGCGAGACCTGGGCCTGGGCGTTCGCAGTGCCCGGCCAGGCACCGGCGGCGAGCGCGCTGAGCAGCATCAACAGGCACACGAGATGGAACCGGGCTTGCCACCCGGTGAGAAGGCGCATCTTCATTTGGGGAGTCTCCGGAAGGGGTTACAGCGCGTCGGCACCGATTTCGCCGGTGCGGATACGGATGACCTGCTCGACGGCAGTGACGAAGATCTTGCCGTCGCCGATCTTGCCGGTGCCTGCGGACGATTGGATCGCTTCGATCACCGCGTCGGCACGCTCGTCGGTGACCACGGTTTCGATCTTGATCTTGGGCAGGAAATCGACGACGTACTCGGCGCCGCGATACAGCTCGGTGTGGCCCTTCTGGCGACCGAAACCTTTCACTTCGGTCACGGTGATGCCCGACACGCCAGCGTCGGAGAGGGCCTCGCGGACCTCGTCGAGTTTGAACGGTCGGATGATGGCGGAGATCAGTTTCATGCGCATGTCCCGATGGTGGATGGGGCCACCGCGCCAGCGCGCGATGGCATCAGGCAACCACGGGCCATCGTGGTGATGGCCGTGGCTGTTGCACCGGACACGTAATGGGCCGGGACGGCCGTGCCTCTCTCCTTGCACGACCGACGCGGGAGGGAGGGCGGCCCATTCGCGTATCCGGTCTCTCTCTTGCCCCTGGATCAGCGGGCCAATGGCCCGCGTTTCCAATGCAGCGGACCAACGGTCCGCTCTACCACGACGGGCCTGGGCCCGCCATGCGGCTCCCCAGCCGCGAAGAACGGAGGCGATGGCGGCGGGTGGGAGGGAGGTCCCACCGCCATCGCCGGCCGGTCAGTTGGCGTAGTACAGCTGGTATTCCAGCGGGTGGGTCGCCGCGCGGAACTTGGTCACTTCCTGCATCTTCAGCGCGATGTAGCCGTCGATGAAGTCATCGCTCATCACGCCGCCGGCCTTGAGGAACTCGCGGTCCTTGTCCAGCGCTTCCAGGGCCTGGTCCAGCGAGGAGCAGACCTGCGGGATCAGCTTCTCTTCTTCCGGCGGCAGGTCGTACAGATCCTTGTCGCTCGGTGCGCCCGGGTCGATCTGGTTCTTGATGCCGTCCAGGCCGGCCATCATCAGCGCGGTGAAGGTCAGGTAGCCCGACTGGATCGGATCGGGGAAGCGCATTTCGATGCGGCGCGCCTTCGGGTTGGACACCCACGGAATGCGGCACGAGGCCGAACGGTTGCGGGCCGAGTAGGCCAGCATCACCGGGGCTTCGAAGCCCGGCACCAGGCGCTTGTAGCTGTTGGTGCCCGAGTTGGCGAAGGCGTTGATGGCCTTGGCGTGCTTGAAGATGCCGCCGATGTACCACAGCGCCAGCTGGCTCAGGCCGCCGTAGCCGTCACCGGAGAACAGGTTGGTGCCGCCCTTGGACAGCGACTGGTGCACGTGCATGCCGCTGCCGTTGTCGCCGACGATCGGCTTGGGCATGAAGGTGACGGTCTTGCCGTTGCGGTGCGCCACGTTCTTGATGACGTACTTCATGCGCAGCAGTTCGTCGGCCTTCTGCACCAGGGTGCTGAACTTGGTGCCGATCTCGCACTGGCCGGCGGTGGCCACTTCGTGGTGCTGCACTTCCACTTCGATGCCGACCTGTTCCAGCGTCTTGCACATTTCAGCGCGCAGGTCGTGCAGGGTGTCGGTCGGCGGAACGGGGAAGTAACCCCCCTTCACGCCCGGACGGTAGCCGCTGTTGGCGCCGTCGTACTTGGCACCGCTGTTCCAGGCGGCTTCTTCCGAATCGACCTTGAAGAAGGTGTTGCCCATTTCATTGGCGAAACGGACCGAATCGAAGATGAAGAATTCCGGCTCCGGGCCGAAGAACGCGGTTTCGGCGATGCCGGAGGACTTCAGGTAGGCCTCGGCGCGCTTGGCGATGCCGCGCGGGCAGCGACCGTACGGCTGCATGGTGGCCGGGTCGAGGATGTCGCAGCTGATGACGATGGTCGGATCGGCGTAGAACGGATCGACATAGGCGCTGGCCGGGTCCGGCAGCAGGACCATGTCCGACTCGTTGATGCCCTTCCAGCCGGCGATGGAGCTGCCGTCGAACATCTTGCCTTCTTCGAACAGCGACGGTTCGATGATGCTGACCGGGAAGGTGACGTGCTGCTCGACGCCACGCATATCCACGAAACGTAGATCGACGAACTCGATCTGGTTGTCCTTGATCAGCTTCTCAACGTTTTCCACGGACATCGGTACGACCTCGGATGGGGATGAATGCCTGCTTGAGGTAGAGCAATGACCGTGCCAACTTTTTCGAGAACGCAAGTCGTTGATTTCAAACAGAGCGCCCCGGCGCGGTGCACAGCGGTGCGCACCAAAGGGGTGCATGCATCCCCTTCCGCACCCGTTTGGTGCGGCAGGGATCGTCTATCCTCTCGACCTTCTTCCTTCCGCTGCCGGCGCCCATTCCACCCATGTCCGATCTGCTCTCCGCCCTGTTGCTGGGCATCCTCGAAGGCCTCACCGAATTCCTGCCGATCTCCAGCACCGGCCACCTGCTGATTGCCCAGCACTGGCTGGGCGCGCGTTCGGACTTTTTCAACATCATCATCCAGGCCGGCGCGATCCTGGCCGTGGTGCTGGTGTTCCGCCAGCGCCTGCTGCAGCTGGCCACCGGCTTCGGCCAGCGCGAGAACCGCGAGTACGTGTTCAAGCTGGGCGCGGCCTTCCTGGTGACTGCCGTGGTCGGCCTGGTGGTGCGCAAGGCCGGCTGGTCGCTGCCGGAAACCGTGGGCCCGGTGGCCTGGGCGCTGATCATCGGCGGCGTCTGGATGCTGCTGGTGGAGGCCTACACCGCACGCCTGCCCGACCGTGACCAGGTGACCTGGACGGTGGCGATCGGCGTGGGCCTGGCGCAGGTGGTGGCCGGCGTGTTCCCCGGCACCTCGCGTTCGGCGTCGGCGATCTTCCTGGCCATGCTGCTGGGCCTGAGCCGCCGCGCCGCCGCCGCCGAGTTCGTGTTCCTGCTGGGCATTCCCACCATGTTCGCCGCCAGCGCCTACACCTTCCTGGAACTGGCCAAGGAAGGAAACCTGGCCAGCGAGAACTGGACCGACGTCGGCGTGGCCTTCGTTGCCGCTGCCATCACCGGCTTCGTCGTAGTGAAGTGGCTGATGGGCTACATCAAGTCGCACACGTTCACCGCGTTTGCCGTCTACCGCATCGCCCTGGGCGCTGCATTGCTGCTGTGGTTGCCTGCCGGTAGCTGAACAACGCCGGGACCGGGCAACCCCATTCCCGGTCCCGACCCGTTTTTCCAGGTTCCTCAAGGAGACTCACCACCATGAACCGCACGCTCACCCTGCTCCTCCCGCTGGCCCTGCTGGCCGCCTGCAGCCAGACGGCCCCCGCCGGTACCGGCGGCGACGACGTGGCCCCGGCCGCCACCAAGGCAGCCGACCAGCAGACGCTGGCGCACCTGGATGCGCAGCGCCTGCAGAGCCAGCACTGGTTGCTGAAGCAGGCCACCGCGGCCGATGGCACGCGCATCGATGCGCTGTTCGCCCGCGATGACAAGCCGGTCACCCTGGACTTCGCCGATGGCCGCCTGTCGGTGAGCAACACCTGCAACCGCCTCGGCGGTGGCTACACGCTCGACAACGGCACGCTGAAGGTGGGCGCGATGGTGTCGACGATGATGGCCTGCACCGACAAGGCGCTGATGGCGCTGGACGAAGCGGTGTCCAGCCGCCTGCAGGGCGAGCTGAAGGCCGCGCAGGGTGCCGATGGCGCGCTGACCCTGACCACCGGCAAGGGCGACGTGCTGGTATTCGCACCGGAACCGACCGCCGAGACCCGCTACGGCGGCCCGGGCGAAACCGTGTTCCTGGAAGTGGCCGCGAAGACCCAGAAGTGCTCGCACCCGCTGATTCCGGATTACCAGTGCCTGCAGGTGCGTGAGGTGAAGTTCGACGACAAGGGCCTGAAGCAGGGCGAGCCCGGCAAGTTCGAGAACTTCTACGGCAGCATCGAGGGCTACACCCACGAAGACGGCGTGCGCAACGTGGTGCGCGTGAAGCGCTTCGCGGTGAAGAACCCGCCGGCCGATGCGCCGTCGCAGGCGTACGTGCTGGACATGGTGGTCGAGTCGGCGACCGAACGGTAAGGCCGGCGATTGCGCGGCTTGCTTCTGTAGAGTCGAGCCATGCTCGACTTTGTGGAAAGCAGCCGAGCATGGCTCGGCTCTACAGACAGCAGAAAGGTGCAGCCGGCCAGCGGCCGGCTCTACCCGGAGGGTGCAAAGCCGCGTGCTAGCCTTGCGGCGATGAAGATTCTCGCCATCTCCGGCAGCGTGCGCCGGCATTCCACCAACACCGCCCTGCTGCGGGCCTTGCAGGCCATCGCACCGACGGGCATGGCGCTGGAGGTCTACACCGGCATCGGCGATCTGCCCGTTTTCTCGCCCGATCTCGAAGGCGCCGATGAGCCGGGCAGCGTCACCGACTTCAAGGCGGCGGTCGCGCAGAGCGATGGCGTGCTGGTGTGCAGCCCGGAATACGTGCGCGGCATTCCGGGCGGGCTGAAGAACGCCATCGACTGGCTGGTCTCCGGTGACCAGATCGTGGGCCGGCCGATTGCGCTGGTACACGCCTCGCATCGTGGCGAGGACATGCTGCAGGCGCTGCGTGCGGTGCTGTCGACGGTGAGTGCGGCGTTCAACGCCGGACTGTTCCTGCGCGTGCCGGTGCTGGGGCTGGAGCCGCAGCAGGTGGCGGATGTGCTGCGCTCGGAAGCGCATCGTGCGGAGGCCGAAGCGTTTCTGCACGGGTTTGCGGAGTACTGCCGTCCGTAGAGTCGAGCTTGCTCGACTGTGCGGAGAGCAGCCGAGCATGGCTCGGCTCTACAAAAAACGCAGTCGAGCATGGCTCGACTCTACAAAGAAGCAACGCCGGCCAGCGGCCGGCGTTACCGGATTGCCGTTACAGCGCGGGGTTCAGCGTGTACGTGCCGTGCAGCGTGGCTTCGGCCAGCACATGGCCGTGCATGGCGCGGTAGGCATCGGCGGCGGTGAAGCGCTGCGGCAGGTCCAGCGTCGCCACGTCCAGCGCGAACACGCGGAAGAAGTAGCGGTGCACGCGCTCGTCGTTGAACGGCGGGTACGGGCCGTCGTAGCCGAGATAATCACCGGCCATGTCCGGGTTGCCGGCAAACCAGCCGGTGAAGTCGTTCACGCCCTGGCGGCTGCCCGCCGGGCCGGCCGGTGCCGGCTTGCCCTTGGCGACGAAGCCATCGCTGCAGCTGCCCGCGGCGATCTCGTGCACCGACGCCGGGATATCGGCCATCACCCAGTGCACGAAATCGCAACGCGGCTGGTCGCGCGGCACGGTCATGTCACTGCGGCCGACCGTGTCGGGCACGGTCGGCACGTCCGGATCCACGCACACCAGCAGGAACGCGCGGGTGCCATCGGGCACGCCGCTCCACGCCAGGTGCGGGTTGCGGTTCGGGGCGAAACCAGCGGCATCACCGGCCGCGAATTCGCGGTCGATCGGCGCGCCGGCGGTGATGCTGTTGCTGCTCAGCTGCATGGGGGGCTCCTTACGCTTCGGGATAGCCCAGTCGCACCGCGACCGGGGTCAACAGATCGAACGCTGCACTCATCACGTCGGTGTAGCGGCGCCAGTGGCCGGCCGGGAAACGCGGCGGGCCGATGCGCTCGGCCGGCGGGATCGAGGTGTTGAACAGCTCCTGCAGCATGCCGGCAACCACGCGCGGGTCATCGCCCACGTCGTCCATGCGCATCAGCATGTGCGGGTACAGGTCCTGCTCGTGCAGCGTCGCCACCTGGGCCATCGAACGCGCCAGCCACTCGGCCACTTCAGCCACGTTGTTGACCGCGAACGGTGCCGGCGCGCCGTAGGCGATCCAGTCCAGCAGCATGTCACGCGGGTCGCGCAGCACCACCAGCAGGCGGCCCTGTGGCAGGTGCGGGCGCAGCGACCACAGCAGGGCGTTGTCCCACCACAGCAGCCAGTCGATGACGGTGTCGTTCTGCACGCCGCGCTGGCGCAGCGTGTCACGCCAGCCGCTCACCAGTCCCTCGGGGCTGAGGTCACCGGAAGCGAGCTTCTGCAGGGTGAAGTAGTTCTGGAACGCGTCATCCGGCGGGGTCGGTGCGAAACGGTCGCTGCGCATCACCGGGCTTGCACCGGCGAAGGTGACCGCCACGCGTTCAACGCCCGAACCCGGTGCGCCCCACAGGAAGATCGGTGCGGAGGCAGCGCTTTCAGCATCGACCTCGCCCAGGTCGGGCCAGCTCGGCGGTGCCTTGGCCTGCGGCGGCAACGGCAGGCGTTCGGCGTTCTGCTCGGCATGCAGCTCCAGCCAGGTGCGCAGCGCTTCGCGCGGCTGGCCGGCCTGGTCCTGCACCTCGCCCAGCCAGGTGCGCAGCTCGCGGCGACGGGACTCGGGCACCGCGTCGACCAGGCCCTGTACGTGGGCAACGGCGGCGGCCGGGTCACGCGCCAGCAGCGCGCCGACCAGGCGGGTTTCGCCACTGATGCGGCCCGGTTCCAGCGCGACGATGCGGGCCGCCAGGGCTTCCACGGCGTCGGCTTCGCCGGCCGCTTCATGCAGGCGCAGGCGGGCTTCCAGGGCCGGGACGAATTCGGGCATGGCCTCGATCCAGCGATCAGCCACGGCAATCGCGCCCGGGCTGCCGAAGCCTTCCGGCGCCAGGCGTGCCAGCCACAGGTGCGGCAGCTGCGGCTGCTCGGCCAGCACGTCGTCCAGGTCGGCGCGGGCTTCTTCCTCGCGGCCCAGGCGCTGCCAGCAGGCCAGCAGCAGCTCGACCACGCGGCGGTCGCCCGGGTTGGCCTTCAGCATCGGCCGCAGCTGCTCCAGCGCCTGCATCGGTTGGTCGGCCTGCAGGGCGATCTCGGCACCGAGGCGCTGCAGCGCCGGCGTGTCCAGGCCCGGCACCTGCAGCGCCTGCTGCAGCTGCTGGTGGGCTGCCTCGACGTTGCCCTGGCGCAGCGCCAGCTGCACCACCAGGCCGTGCAGGCTGGTCATCTTCGGGTTGATGTCGAGCACGCGGCGGAAGGCCTGCTCGGCAAAGGCCAGCATGTCCTTGGCCTGGTAGGCCGAACCCAAGGCGTACAGCACGCGCGGATCGTTGGGCATCTGCCGGGCGGCTTCGGACAGCAGCTGCAGCGCGCGGTCGGCGTCATCGCGGTACAGGGCCACCATGCCCTGCAGCGCCAGCACTTCCGGATGCTCCGGCTGCAGCTTGGCAGCCAGCGTGGCCTGGCGTGCGGCGGTGTCGATGTCGTTGCGGCCGATCGCCAGATGGGCCTGCATCAGGTACGCCTCGAAGGCGTTGGGATTGAGGTCTGTGGTGCGCAGCAGCGCTTCGTCGGCGCCCTCGAACTGGTGCAGGGCCAGCAGCAGGCCGGCCTGCTGCAGGTGCAGCTGTGCATCGTCCGGGGCCAGCAGCAGCGCCTGCTGCAGGGGTTCCTGCGCGGCCTCGGGCTGGCCCTGCTGCTGCAGCGCAAGCGCCAGCCAGCGGTGGGCCTGGGCCTGGCCGGGTTCATCGTGCACCCACGCCTGTGCCAGCTGCACGGCCTGTGCGGTGTCGTTCTGGCGCAGGGCCTGGAGAATCTGGTCTTGCATGGCAGTCCGGTTCAATGGCAAACCCGCATTGTAGCGGGCTGCGCGCCGGTGCCGGTTCAGCCCGCCAGCACCCGCTGCAGGCGCTGGGCCACCCAGCGTTCGGAGAAGCCATCGCCGCGCCAGTTTTCCAGGAACCCGCAGTGGCCGCCCCAGCAGGCGGTTTCCAGCCGCGCGTGCTGCGGCAGCTGCCAGTCGCGGAAGGTGGCGTAGGGAATGACCGGATCATCCTGGGCCATCAGGATGTCGGCCGGCAGCTGCAGGGTGGACAGGCGGTCACCGGCGATCGAGTAACCATCGAAGTAGGCCTGCAGCGTGCCGAAATCGGTATGCCGCTCGACCAGCCAGGTGGTCAGCGCGCGGATGTCCAGCTTCAGCACGCGGTCGTCGCAGTCGCTCAGTTCCGGGAACAGGTCGCGCTTGCGGCGCAGCGAGCCGGCCCACTTGCGGCGGAAGTACCAGTCGTACATCGCCGGGCCGCTCTGGATGCTGTCCATGGTCAGCGCCGGATCCAGCACCGGGCACACCGAGGCCACACGCTGCAGCGGCACGCCGGCCGCAGGGGCGCGCAGGGCGAGGCGCAGCACGAAGTTGCCGCCCAGCGAATAACCGGCAGCCACCAGCGGCAGGTCCGGCCAGCGCCGCGCGATGTCACCGGCCGCCTGCACCACTTCGTCGATGCGGTTGGAGTGGAAGATGCCGGGATTGAGGTGATGGGTATTGCCGTGGTCGCGGAAGTTCAGCCGCACCACGTCGAAGCCCTGGTCGATCATGCGCGCGGCCGCCATGCGCATGTAGCTGGATTCGGCGCTGCCTTCCCAGCCATGCAGCAGCAGGGCCATGCCCTTCGGCTCGCGGCCTTCGATGTAGCTGTGCCAACCCTGCAGGCGCACGCCGTCGCCACCGTCGAGGATCAGTTCTTCGCTGACCGCACCGGTGGCGGCCAGCAGCAGCAGGCCACGCTGCAGGCGCATGCGGCTGGAGCTGAGCATGGATTGCAGGTGCGGATTGCGCAGCCAGCGCGGCGGCTGGTAGTCAGCCGCATGCAGCGTCGGCGTACCGGCATCCAGCAGGGGTGGCGGGATCAGTGCCACCGCACGCTCACTGCCCGCTCATCGCCGCCACGATACGCGCGCGCGAGGTTTCCGCGATGCGTCGACGGCCTTCCAGGTCCTGTGCACCGATCGGTGCCAGGAAGTGCACTTCCGCACGTCGCGCCGGCTCACCGAGCAGGCGCAGGAAATTGGCGAAGAAACTCTCGCCCGGCCCGAAGGCCACGATGGTCTGCGCGTCGCCATGGGCGCCGTAGACCAGGGCCACCGGCTGCACCGGCACGCCGGTTTCAACCGCGGCCTGGAAGATGCGCGCATGGAACGGGCCCACTTCGTGGCCGCCCCGGGTACGCCCTTCCGGGAACACGCCCACCGCCTTGCCATCGCGCAGGCGGTCGGCCATCACCTGCATGACCCCACCGAGCGATTCGGTGTTGCCACGCTGGTGGAAGATGGTCTGCCCGCGCGCGGCCAGCCAGCCCACTACCGGCCAGCTGGCGATCTCGCGCTTGGCGACGAAGCCCATCATGCGCTGGCTGTGCAGGATGGAGATATCCACCCAGCTGACGTGGTTGGCGACGAACAGCACCGCGCCCGGCAGCGCCGAACCGATCTGCACCAGGCGGAAGCCGAAGATCCACATCAGGCCACCCTGCCACCAGTTGACGACCTTGGCGCCGAAGGTGGCATCGCCCACGCGCAGTTCGCCCCACGGCGGAAGCATGCCGATGAGGATCAACGGCAGGAACACGAGGATGTGGACCAACAGCAGCGGTACGCGGTACAGGTAACGGCACACACGCGCCACGCCGCCACGGGGGGCCGGAGTGGGGGAAGTCATCCACGCACGATACCGGAGGGCCGCAGCCGCTGCCAGCCGATTCTGGCCATAAGTCCTATTGACCGCGGCCATGGGCGGGAACACGGTGTCCTGTTGGCGGGGCTGTTGGGGGCGACTGGCCGCGAACAGCCGTCGAGCATGGCTCGACGCTACAGGGTCGCGGCAGGCCGCCATTGCCCGCAATGGGCCGGTACCAGCTGCAGGTCGCTGACCTGGCGCTGGGTGTGCTGCAGCCGCTGCAGGGTCTGCCGGTAGGTGCCGGTGTGGCCAAGCAGTGCGGTGACCAGCCGCGGTGGTGGCACGCCATCGGTGATGGCGGCGCTGGACCAGGCGGCGTCGGCCACCAGGAACACCGGGCGGCCATCGGCCCCTTCAAACAGCAGGCCGTGCTGGCCCACCGCATGGCCGGGCAGCGACACCGCCAGCAGGCTGCGGTCGCCCAGCACGTCGCGGCCACGGCCGAAGGCATCGAAGGGACGCGGCAGGTCCACCTCCGGCAGGCTCTCCAGCCAGCCCATGCGCGGCGCCGCATCGCGGGTCAACGCGGGCAGCAGGCCCACGCTGAGCGCACGCAGGCGCCCGCGCGCGGCCTGGTCCTGCCACGCGGCGCGGGAACACAGCAGCGGCACGTCGGGGAAATCGAGCACGCCACCGACATGGTCACCGTGCAGGTGCGAGAGCACCACCAGGCCGATGTCGGCCGGGCCGATGCCACGCTGCTGCAGCTGCGCGCGCACGCTCTGGCCCGGGCCCAGGTGCACCGGCGTAACCCAGCGGTACAGGCGCTCGGGGAGGCGCGCGGTGGCCTGCAGGAAGGCGTCCGAGTAACCGGTGTCGAACAGGATGAGGCCACGCTGCGGATGCCGCAGCAATGCCACCAGCGCCGGGAATTCGCAGCGATGCCAGCTGGCCCCCTGGCGCACGGCGCGCTGCGGGTGCACGCAGTGGCCGGCCTCGATCAGCTCCCACTCAAGCCGTGCCATCGCTGCCCCCCTGCTGCTTCCAGTCGTGTTGTTTCCAGTGCGTGGCGAAGGCCTGCAATGCAGCCTGCACGCCGGTACGCGGGTCGTAGCCGAGGTCGCGCCGCGCCGCGCTGATATCCAGGGTCTGCGAGTAGCCCAGCACGCCCACGCCATAGCGGGTCAGGCGCGGCTCGGGGCGGCCCGGGCGCAGGTTGGCCACGGTTTCGGCCACACTGGCCGCGGCCAACGCCACCATTCGCGGCACCGGCCGCAGGCGCACCTGCAGGTCCATCGCTTCGAACAGGCCGGTGACCAGCGCATGCACGTGCAGCGGGGTGCCGGCGCTGATGTTGTAGGCGCGCCCGCTGCAGCGCGCATCCGCCTGCAGCGCCAGGCTCACCGCCTGCACGGCATCGTCGATGGGGGTGACATCGATGAGCGCGCGGCCGCCATGGATCAGCGGGAAACGGCCGCTGGCCGCCACCGCCAGCAGGCGGGGCAGGATCGCGCGGTCACCGGGCCCGAACACCGCACGCGGGCGCAGCACCACGGTGTGCAGCCCCTGGCGTGCGGCTGCGGCCACGGCCAGCTCCGATTCCCATTTGCTGCGGGCGTAGTCGGTGATCCAGCGCCGTGGCGGCTGGAAGCGTTCATCCAGACCGTACTGGTCGGCGAAGCGGAAATAGATGCTGGGCGACCCCAGGTGGACCAGCCGGGCAACACCGGCCGCCTGCGCGGCCTGCAGCAGGCGCGTGGTGGCCAGCACGTTCGCCCGCTGGAATGCGGCTGCCGTTCCCCAGGGCTGCGACATCGCCGCGCAGTGCACCACCGCATCGCAGCCCTGCAGCAGCGGCGCCAGGGCGTCCTCGGCAAGATCGGCAGCAATCACTTCGATACCGTGCGCGGCCAGCGCCTGCAGCCGCAGCGCATCGCGCCCGCTGCCGCGCACCTGCCAGCCCTGTGCCGCCAACGCCAGCGCGACATGCTGGCCAATGAAGCCGCTGGCGCCGGTGACCAGGACCCTGGCCATCAGTAGCGCAGTACCGCGCCGCCCAGCGCCAGGCCGGCGCCGGTACCGATCAGCAGGGCCTGGCCGCCACGCGGCAGGCGGCCGTCGATCAGGGCCTGGTGCAGGGCCATCGGCAGCGAGGCCGCCAGCTGGTTGCCGTGCTCGCGCAGGATGCGCACCAGCCGCTGCGGCGGCAGGCCCAGCACCCGCTGCAGATGGTCCAGCGCCTGCCCGCTGGCCTGGTGCGGCACGATCACATCGCACGCGGCCAGCGAGGTGCCGGCGCAGTCCAGCAGATCCTGCAGGAAGCCGGGCAGGCGCCGCGCGGCTTCGCGGTACAGCGCTTTGCCCTGCATCTGGAAATGATGGGCTGCGCGGTAGGCATCCACATCGTCGAACAGGCGCATGCCGGTGCCGCAGGTCGGCACCTGGCACAGTCCGGCACCGTCGCCATAGGTGCGCAGGCGGGTGGCCAGCAGCGCCGAGGCCTGGCCGTCGCCGGCCCGTTCAACCAGCATCGCCACCGCACCATCGCCGAACAGCGGCGCGGTCAGCGGGTCATCCGGGTCGAGCCCGGCACTGGGAATGTCGCTGCAGACGATCAGCACGCGCCGGTAGCGGCCCAGCGCCAGCAGGCTGCCGGCCATTTCCAGCGCCACCACGAAGCCCAGGCAGGTGGCGTTGACGTCGAAGGACGGCACGCCGCTGGCGCCCAGGCCGAGGGCGCGCTGCACCAGCACGGCCTGGCAGGGAATGGCCTGCTCCATCACCCCGCAGGCGGAGATGATGCAGTCGATGTCGGTGGGTACCAGGCCGGCCTGCTGCAGGGCCTGGCGTGCGGCCTGCGCGCCCATCCACGAGGCCCGCTCGTCGGGCGCTGCATGGCCGCGGCTGGCCACGCCGCTGTGCCGCTCGACCCAGCCGTCCGGCTTGTTCCAGCGCTGGTCGAAGTGCTGCGACGGCACCCGCAGGCGCGGCAGGCAGGCTCCGCTGGCGATGATCCGCAGCGGCAGCGCGGCGGGAGCAGGCAGCCCGGACATCGGCCTCAGCCGTGGCCTGCAGCCACCACCGCCAGGGTCAGCCGCGAGATGCACACCAGCCGGCCCTGTTCGTCTTCGATGCGGATTTCCCACAGCTGCGTGCTGCGGCCCACGTGCACCGCACGCGCAGTGCCGGTGACGGTGCCGCTGCGCACGGCGCGCACGTGGTTGGCGTTGATCTCCAGGCCCACGCAGACCTGCTTGCCGGTATCCACGCAGAGGTTGCCGGCGCTGCTGCCCAGGGTTTCGGCCAGCACCACCGAGGCCCCGCCGTGCAGGATGCCGTACGGCTGGCGGGTGCGTTCGTCGACCGGCATGGTGGCCTGCAGCCAGTCATCACCGGCGGCGGTGAAGGCGATGCCCAGGGTATCGATGGCCGTACCACGGCTGAGCGCATTGAGCTGGTCGATGGAAACAGCTTCGCGGAACACCTGGGTCATGCAAGCACCTTCAGAGAATGGGGACGAGGCCGGCGCCGAATGCGGTCAGCATGCGCACCAGCAGCCATTTCGGGCCGACGTTCACTTCGGGGAAGTCACCGACGGGCACGTAGCAGCGATGGAAATCCGGGCTCTGCCGCGGCAGCGGCTGCGGGCAGTCCACGCCGGGCTGGAACTCGTAGTCGGTGGCGTAGCGCCACGGCCAGAAATCGAGGATGGGCAGTGCTTCGGACGCCTTGCCCACGCTGTAGTTCAGCCCCGACAGCACCGGCGGCTTGGCGCGCGGCGCCACCGTCCAGGAATTCTGCGGGTGGGTGTCGCGCAGGATGCTCTGCGCCAGCTGCTCGGCGAACACCGGGTCGTCAATGATCACCGCGCCTTCGGTGTTGTAGTTCTCGCTGCGCGGATCGAAGTTGTGGGTGCCGACCACGCCGATGCGGCGGTCGACCACCAGCGACTTCGCATGCAGGCCCATGCGCGCGCCCTTGCGGGTGACCGGCAGCGGCTTGTTGACCGCCTTGCTGCCCAGGAACGAGGGACGCGTTTCGGTACGCAGCAGGCGCGTTTCCACTTCACTGCCGGCGGCACGACGGCGCGCCCGGCTGTTCTCGTAGGCGCTGCCCAGGCGCGGATGCTCCACGGCCGGGCGGGCGCCCTGCCCGTCGCTGTCCGCGGTGGCCGGCGTTGACGGTGCATCGTCGTTGCCACCGCCGGCATTGCTGCCGGCTGCGCTGCCGCCGATCAGCGGATTGCGCACGCCCGCGTCGCCCCCGGTGCTGCCGCCACTGCCCAGCGGGTCGGGCAGCAGGTTGCGGTAGTCGACCGGCGCATCCAGCGGGAACGGCTTGTATTCGAAGATGTTGAAGCCCAGTTCGCGCATGTTGCGCCGCTTGTACTTGTAGGACAGCGCATACACGATCGGGTTGTCGGTGGCCGCCAGGCTGTTGCTGGACACCACCACGCGCGGCGGTTCGGGCCGCTTGCGCAGCTCGCGGAACAGCTTCTGCGCCGGCTTGGACAGCACCAGGTACGGCGTCTGCAGGATCACTTCCTTCTGCGCGCCGGAAATGAGGGCATCCAGCTGCGGCTCGGTGACGTGCTGGCCAGCCAGCGGCGCACTGGCGCGCTCGCGGCGGTGCTTGCGCGGCAGGTCGGCGACGTAGCGCACCGAGTGCACCGGCAGCGCGGTATCGACGAACGAGCGGGTGATGAAGTCGGTGTCGTTGGCTTCCTCGCTGACCCGTTCCACCCGCTCGGGGCGGCGGAACTGTGCCGGCGGCATGGCCGGCACGCCGGCGTTGAGCAGGGTGCGGCCGACATCGTTCAGGCGTTCGGCGGGCACGCTGCGCGGCGCGCGCCAGAACGCATCGAAGTTGGCGGCCATCGCCCGCGCTTCCGGCCCGGCGATCAGTACGTCGCGGTCGCGGAAGTTGTACTCGCGGTCCCAGTCGTAATAGTCGTCCTGGTAGTTGCGGCCACCGACCACGCCGATCGCATCGTCGATGACCAGCAGCTTGTTGTGCATGCGCTGGTTGAAGCGGCGGAAGCAGCACAGCACGCTGCCGGCATAGTCGAAGTAGTTCAGCCGGGCCTTGCCGAAGGTCGGGTTGTAGACCCGCAGCTGGAAGTTCTGGTGGGCGCCGGACAGGGCGCCGAGGATCTCCAGGTCGGAGATCGCCGAGAGCTGGTCGATCAGCACCCGCACCTTCACCCCGCGGCGCGAGGCGGCCAGCAGCTCGTCGATGACCAGCCGGGCGCTGTCGTCCTTGTCGAAGATGTAGGTCTGCAGGTCGATGCTGCGGGTGGCACTGCGCAGCAGGTTCAGGCGGGCGACCAGAGCGCCCTCGCCTTCATCGAGCAGGGTGGCGTAGTGCAGCGGCTGCGCTTCGGTCGATTCGCTGAATGCGCGGCCGGCCAGGGATCGCAATGGCGAATCCAGCGCGCAGCGATCGGCACGCTGGCAGTCGACCTGGATCGAACGGGCCTGCACGGCGATGGCCTGGGCACGGTCGCGCTCGGCGTTGGACAGCGACGCGCAGCCACTGCCCAGCAACACGGTTGCCAGCGCCAGTACACGCAGCAGGAGATTCACGGTTTCGGCGCCTCGCTCAGGCGGGCTCGCAGTACGAAGGTCACTCGGTCACTCAAGGCAAGCTGCCAGCTGTCCATGCCGTACCGGCCTCGTTGCACGGTACCGCGGCTGACGACATCGCAATCATAGCCGGGTCGGGAACATTCCGCCTTCTCCACCCGCAGGGTTTCCGGGTGGCTGACCCCGCGCAGGGTCAGCCGGCCCTGGATGTCGCCGCCGTTGCCGACGGTGTCCGGCCAGTAGGGCAGCGAATCGAACTCGACCGACGGGTAGCGCCCGGCATCGAAGAACTCCGGCCCGCGCATCCAGCCGGTGTAGCGGTCCTTGCCCGGGATCTCCACCGAGCGGGTGAACATCTTCAGGTGCACCTGGTGGCGGCCATCGGACAGCACTTCGACGCGTCCCTCGAAGTGCGGGAACAGCCCTTCGATGCGCTGGCCGAAGCGGGTGCGCACCTCGAAGCCGATCCGCGAGCGCTGCAGGTCCATGTACAGCACACGCGACGACTCGGCCGACGCCAGCGCCGCCACCGGCGGCAGCGGCGTGGGGGGTGGAGGGGCAGCCCAGGCCGGGCTGCAGACCAGCAGCACCGGCAGCAGGCAGCGGCCGGGCCGTGCCAGGATCATCGACTCACGGCCACCAGAACGCGTTCAGGCTGGCCACGCCCGGCTCGATCGCCGCCTCGCGCGGGAACCCGAGCACGGCTACGGCCGCCGGCGGCATGCCCCGGTAGTCGCTGCTGGTGCCTTCGGTCATCAGTGCCACCAGCCTTTCCAGGCCGGGGTTGTGGCCGACGATCAGCACCCGGTCCAGGTCCCGGCGCTCATCCACCAGCGCGGCCAAGGTGCCGGGGGTGGCTTCGTAGATGCGGTCTTCCAGGCGCTTCTCGACGTAGCCGATGGCTGCCAGCACCGCTTCCAGGGTCTCGCGGGTACGCCGCGACGGCGAGCACAGCACGCAGTCCGGCAGCAGGTTGTTTTCCTTCATCCACTTGCCGGCCGCCTCGGCTTCGGCAAGACCCACCGGCGACAACGGCCGATCGAGGTCGGCCTGGCCGGGGGTGGCCGGTTCGGCATGGGCATGGCGCAGCAGGATCAGTTCACGCATCGCGAGGTTCCATGAAAGTGAGGGTGCAGCACAAAGGGTGACGTACGCGTCACAGCTTCAACCAGGCCAGCAGCGGCTCCCAGTCGGCCTGGTGCTCACGCACCTGGGCCGAGCGGTAATCGAACAGGCTGCGGCCAAGGCCGGTCATCACCACGTAGCTCTGGCTGTCGCGCAGCTGGGCGACCACCGGGTACGGCCATTCGCCCAGCATCTGCAGGGCCTGTTGCGAGGTCTGGGTCCACGGCTTGGTGCGGTTGAGGACCAGGCCCACCGGCAGCTTGCGGCTGTGCACGCGCGGGTTCTGCGCCAGGCTGTTGAGGAAGCCGACGATGGCTTCGATGTCCAGCGCCGAGGGTAGCACCGGCACCACCACGGCATCGGCGGCGTCGAGGAAATGGGGGATATCGTCGGCCAGTGCGCCGGCCGGCGCGTCGATGATGACGGTATCGGTCCCGTCGGGCAGCTTCTGCGCCCATTGCTTCCTGCGGTACACGTCGATGGGCAGGACCGCGCTGTCCAGCCCGGCCCGGCGCTGTGCCCAGCGGGTGCTGGAGCCCTGCGGGTCGGCGTCGGCGATCACCGTGGCCTTGCCCTGCAATGCCGCGTATGCGGCCAGGTGGGTGGCGACGGTGGTCTTGCCCACCCCGCCCTTGGAACCGGCCACCAGGATCGTCTTCATGCCAGCCTCGCTTCCGGGTACGTGCCCCGAGCGTACACCGGCGATGGTGACGTTAGGTAGAGACGGCCTGAATCAATCCGCATCGGCTTTGCTATCGTTGCGCTCCCGAAGGATCGAACCGGCATGAGCGAACTGCAGGACCTGAGCGCGTTGATCCGCGCCAACACCCCCCTGATCGTCATCGAGACCCAGGACGAGGGTCGCATCGTCGAACTGTTCCGGCAGACGCTGATGCATGTCTGGCGTGCCCTGCACCGCTGGTCGATCACCGAGGGCCTGCGCCGCATCGACCTGGAGCGCGAGGACGATGCGATCGGCCCGCCCGACGCCAGCGCCGCCCTGCAGATGATCCGCCAGGCCGAACAGCGCGGCATCTACCTGCTGCTCGATTTCCACCCCTACCTCGGTTACGCCAGCCACCAGCGTGCGCTGCGCGACCTGATCCAGCGCCGCCACAGCCAGCCGCACGTGCTGGTGCTGATCGGCGCCAAGGTCGAGCTGCCGGCCGAACTGGAAGCGCTGGCGGTGCGCTTCAACCCGCGCCTGCCCGATGCCAACGCCCTGCTGAAGATGCTGCGCGAAGAGGCCGACGCCTATGCCCGCGAGCATGGCGGCCGCCGGGTGGAAGTGGACAGCGAAGCGGTCAAGAAGATCCTGAAGAACCTGCAGGGCCTGAGCCTGGTCGATGCCCGGCGCATCGCCCGCCAGCTGATCTATGCCGACGGCGCGCTGCGCGACGACGACCTGCCGCAGCTGGCGCGGCTGAAGTTCGAGCTGCTCAACCGCAGCGGCCACCTGTTCTTCGAACATGACAGCGCGCGCTTCGGCGACGTGGCCGGTGCCAACCGGCTGAAGCGCTGGATCAACCAGCGCCGGGTCGCCTTCATCGCCGGCTCGGCGCCGGCCGGCCTGGACCCGCCGCGCGGCATGCTGCTGCTGGGCGTGCAGGGCTGCGGCAAGTCGATGCTGGCCAAGGCCACCGCCGCCGGCTTCGGCGTGCCGCTGCTGCGCCTGGACGTGGGCGCGCTGTACAACAAGTACCACGGCGAGACCGAAGCCAACCTGCGCCAGGCCCTGGCCTCGGCCGAGCAGCTGGCCCCGTGCGTGCTGTGGATGGACGAGATCGAGAAGGGCTTGGCCAGCGGTGGCGACGACGGCGGCGTATCGCGCCGCGTGCTGGGCCACCTGCTGACCTGGATGGCCGAGCGCAAGGCGCCGGTGTTCATCGTGGCCACCGCCAACCAGGTGCACGAGCTGCCGGCCGAACTGCTGCGCAAGGGCCGCTTCGACGAGATCTTCTTCGTCGACCTGCCGCCGCCGGACGTGCGGGTGGAGCTGCTGCGGCTGCACCTGGGCCGGCGCCAGCTCAACGCGGATGATTTCGCGCTGCCGGCGCTGGCAGCGGCGGCGAACGGGTTCTCCGGCGCGGAGATCGAGCAGGCGATCGTGGCGGGGCTGTATTCGGCGCATGCCGAGGGGCGGCCGCTGGATACCGAGCTGCTGATGACCGAGATCCGCGCGACGCGGCCGTTGTCGGTGTTGATGGCCGAGCAGGTGGCGGCATTGCGCGAGTGGGCGTCGGGGCGGACGGTGTCTGCGGACGACTGAGGGGGTTGTTTTCGGCCAACGGCGGAGCCCCTCGTGGCTGGCGGTTGGTGGAGTCGACTGTTGGTCGACTGGCATTGGGAGTGGGTCGGGGGGGGGGGGGTGGGGCGGCCCCACCCCCCCCCCCCCCCCCCGTGGCGGGTGGGGGGCGGCGGAGCGGGCCACCGCGGCCGCGCCCCCCCCCCCCCCCCCCCCCCCCCACCCCTGACAGTTTCCGTGCGCGACCAGCCACGTAAAAGAAAAAAGAAGATCAAGAGCAACAGCCGGTCGCTTCGCTCCGTGCCGACCAACGGTCGGCACCCACCAACAGCTGTAGGTTCCGACAGATCGCGGAAGTCTGTCGAAGGCGGGGTGGGTCCGGTTGAGGGGGTGTGAGCCGCATGGATGCGGCGACCAAGCCCCCAAGGATGGGTTTACGGCGTCCCCCTTAACCGGACCCACCCCGCCATCCCACGGAAAGCCAGCTTTTGAATTTGACGTTGCCGTTGCCGATGCCGTGGCTTGAAGCGGGTGCAGGGCTGCAAGCCCTGCCGACAACCCTCACCCCAGCACCCACATCCATGCTGGCAGCGTGACCAGCGACAGCACGATCCCATACCCCACCAGCGCCGCCGCCAACCGCGGCGCCAGCCGGTGCGAGATCGCCAGCGCGGCAGCGGTGATCATCGTCGGCATCGCCGATTCCAGGACGTTGGCCTTCAGCATCAGGCCCTGCATGCCCAGTGCCCACGACAGCGGCAATGCCAGCGCCGGCAGCACCAGCAGCTTCAACAGCAGGCCCACCGCCAGCGGCCGCAGCTCCTCGCGGCGCAGGCGCAGCTGGATCGACAGCCCTACCGCCAGCATCACCAGCGGCAGCATCGCGTCGGCCAGCTGCTTCAATGCGGTGCCAATCCACGACGGCGGCTGCGCCGGCATCAGCAGCAGCGCGAACAGCAGCGCCCACAAGGGCGGGAAGCGGCCGATGCGGCCCAGCACCTGCAGCGCCGTCGGCGGGCGGTCGCCGCTGTAACGCGCCAGCACCAGCAGACCGAAGGTGGACAGCAGCAGGAAGGTGCCGAACTGGTCGTAGACCACCGCATAGGGCAAGGCGGCGTCGCCCAGCAACGCGCGCACCATCGGGTAGCCGATGAAGCTGGAGTTGGCCAGGGCCACGCAGATCAGCAGCACCGCGTGCACGTCGCGGGCGAAGCCGAACACGCGCGTGGCCAGGCTGACCAGCGCCCAGGTGGCCAGCATCAGCAGCCACGGCGTGGCCATCAGCCCCAGCAGGCTGGCATCCAGCTGCAGGCGAGGCACGTAGGTCAGCACCGCCGCGGGCAGACAGACGTACAGCACCACTTTGTTGAGCGTCTCGGCGGCGTTGTCCGGCAGCGCGCGCAGGCGGGCAAACAGCATGCCCAGCCCGAGCATGGCCAGGATCAGGGCGAACGCATCGAAGGCCATGGGTGGCTCCCCCTCAGGCACACGCCTGCGACGCGTTGGATTGTGCGATGCAGCACCGCAGGCGGCAAGCGCCTGCGGTCATGCCTCACGGCCAGGCCGGCGGCGCCGAGGCCCAGGCCTGCTGCACTTCCGCCAGGCTGGCGCGCTCGTCATCGCGCCAGGCCGGCAGCAGCTCCGGGTAACGGCTGCTGTCGTTCCACTGGGTCGGCTCGGTGCGCACGGCGGCGGCGTACCACTTCACCGCCTCCTGCTGCTGGCCGGCCCGCCACAACGCCAGCGCGTAGGTGGGCGGAATCCACGCGGCATTGCTGCGCAGGTTGTTGGCCACCGACTGCCACTGTTCCAGCGCGGCAAGCGCCTGGCCCTGCCGCAGCAGGTCCCAGCCGTAGTTCCAGCGCACGCTGCGGCCCAGGATGCTCTGGATGGGCGCTTCGGTCATGGCTTCGTGGTAGAGCTGGTTCCCCACTTCCGCCCGCCCCTGCGCGATGGCCACCGACGCCAGCTGTGCGGTGGCCTCCAGGCTCTTGCGGCCCCGCTCGCGCTGCTTCAGCAGCTGCGCGATCAGGTCCTCGCCGGCGCCACTCACCACGATGATCGGTGCGGCGGCAGCATCATTGTCGAAATAGAATTCCTGCGGTGCCGGCAATGCCGGTGCCGCCCATGCGGCGGCCGTGCTCGAGACCAGCAGCACGCCGGCCAGGAACTGTCCTGCAACTGACATCAAATTTCCCCCGGGTTGAAACACCAACCTCCCCTCTCCCCCCGATCCTAACCCCAGCAAGGCCGCCGATGCGAGTGCCGGGCCTTCCGGGCCCCACTGTTACAATCCGCGCCTTTCCCGCCGCGTGCCCGCACGCGGCCGGTGCCAGCCGATCCTACCGGGCCAGCCATGACCAGTACCGCGCAACTCACTTCGCCCTCTTCCGCCGACCTGATCGACCGTGATTACACGCTCGACCACAAGTACACCCGCAACGAGGGGCGGATCTACCTGAGTGGCGTGCAGGCACTGGTCCGGCTGCCGCTGATGCAGCGCCTGCGCGATGCGCACGAAGGCATCGACAGCGCCGGCTTCGTCAGTGGCTACCGCGGCAGCCCGCTGGGTGGCTTCGACCTGGAGCTGTGGCGCGCGCGCAGGCACCTGGAAGCGGCCAAGGTGAAGTTCACCCCCGGCCTCAACGAGGACCTGGGCGCCACCATGGTGTGGGGCGCGCAGCAGACCAACCTGTTCCCCGGCGCCAACGTGCAGGGCGTGTTCGGCATGTGGTACGGCAAGGGCCCGGGCGTGGACCGCTGCGGCGACGTGTTCAAGCATGCCAATGCGGCCGGCACCTCGCGCCACGGCGGCGTGCTGGCCCTGGCCGCCGATGACCATGCCTGCCGCAGCTCGACCCTGCCGCACGGCAGCGAGGACGAATTCGTCAGCGCGATGATGCCGGTGCTGAACCCGGCCGGCGTGCAGGACATCCTCGACATGGGCCTGCTGGGCTGGGCGATGAGCCGTTACACCGGGCGCTGGGTCGGCTTCAAGACCATCGCCGAGACGGTGGAATCGTCGGCGTCGGTCGAGGTCGACCCGCTGGCCCGGCGCATCGTGCTGCCGGAAGACTTCGACATGCCCAGCGGCGGCCTCAACATCCGCTGGCCGGACCCGCCGCTGGACCAGGAAATGCGCCTGCACCGCTATGCGGTCAAGGCCGCGCAGGCCTTCGCCCGCGCCAACGGCATCGACAAGGTGGTGATGGATGCGCCGCGCGCGCGGCTGGGCATCGTCACCACCGGCAAGAGCTACCTGGACGTGCTGCAGGCGCTGGAATACCTGGGCCTGGACGAAGCCGCGTGCGTCGACATCGGCATCCGCGTGTACAAGGTCGGCATGACCTGGCCGCTGGAGCCGGAAGGCATCGCCCGCTTCGCGCAGGGCCTGGAAGACATCATCGTGGTGGAGGAGAAGCGTGCCTTCATCGAGCGCCAGATGAAGGAGCAGTTCTTCAACTGGCCGGTCAGCTGGGGCCAGCGCCCGTCCATCGTCGGCAAGTACGACGAGAGCGGCGAATGGATCCTGCCGTCGACCGGCGAACTGACCCCGGCCACCATCGCCGGCGTGATCGGCCGCCGCATCCAGAAGTTCTTCAACAACGAATCGATCGAACAGCGCCTGCAGTGGATGCAGGAGAAGGAAGCCGAGCTTGCGCTGCCGCGCGCCAGCTTCCCGCGCGTGCCGCATTACTGCTCCGGCTGCCCGCACAACACCTCCACCCAGGTGCCGGAAGGCTCGCGTGCACTGGCCGGCATCGGTTGCCATTACATGGTGACCTGGATGGACCGCAGCACCGACACCTTCACCCACATGGGCGGCGAAGGCGTGACGTGGGCCGGGCAGGCGCCGTTCACCGACACGCCGCACGTGTTCCAGAACCTGGGCGACGGCACCTATTTCCACAGCGGCTCGCTGGCGATCCGCCAGGCGGTCGCGGCCGGCGTCAACATCACCTACAAGATCCTCTACAACGATGCGGTGGCGATGACCGGCGGCCAGCCGGTGGACGGCCCGCTGAGCGTGCCCGACATCGCCAGGCAGATGCGCGCCGAAGGCATCCACACCATCGTGGTGCTGTCGGACAACATCGGCAAGTGGACCGGCCAGCGCGAACATTTCCCCAGCGACGTCGAGTTCCACGACCGCAGTGAACTGGACGCCGTGCAGAAGCGCCTGCGCGAAGTAAAGGGTGTTTCGATCCTGATCTACGAACAGACCTGCGCCACCGAGAAGCGTCGCCGCCGCAAGCGCGGCAAGCTGGAAGACCCGCAGAAGCGCGTGCTGATCAATTCGCTGGTCTGCGAAGGCTGCGGCGACTGCGGCAAGAAGAGCTTCTGCGTCTCGGTGCTGCCGAAGGAAACCGAGTTCGGGCGCAAGCGCGAGATCGACCAGTCCAACTGCAACAAGGACTATTCCTGCGTGAATGGTTTCTGCCCGAGCTTCGTCACCGTGCACGGTGGCCAGCCACGCAAGGGCAGCAAGCGCGATGCCTCCACCCTGTTGGACAACCTGCCGGCGCCGACCGTGTGCGGCACGCTGGAACAGCCCTGGAACATCCTGATCACCGGCGTGGGCGGCACCGGCGTGGTGACCATCGGCGCGCTGCTGGGCATGGCCGGCCACCTGGAAGGCAAGGGTGCTTCGGTGCTGGACCAGACCGGTCTGGCGCAGAAGGGCGGCGCGGTGACCACCCATATCCGCATCGCGCGGCGGCCGGACGATATCCACGCCGTGCGCATTGCCGCCGGCGAGGCCGACCTGGTGCTGGGCTGCGACATGGTGGTGGTGAACGATTACTGGGCGCTGTCGAAGGTGCGCGCCGGTCGTTCGCAGGTGGTATTGAACACCTACGAAGCGATGCCGGGCACCTTCACCTCCCGCCCGGACATGCAGTTCCCGGCGGCCGACATCATCGCCGGCGTGCGCGTGGCGCTGGGCGGCCAGGAGCCGCTGCTGCTGGATGCCACCCAGCTGGCCACCGCGCTGCTGGGCGATGCCATCGCCGCCAACCTGTTCATCCTGGGCTACGCCTGGCAGCAGGGCCTGGTGCCGCTGTCGTTCGATTCGCTGATGCGTGCCATCGAACTGAATGGCGCCGCCGTGGCGATGAACCAGCAGGCCTTCGCCTGGGGCCGCCTGGCCGCGGTCGACCCGCAGGCCGTGCAGCAGGCTGCCGGCCTGGTGCGCAACGGCCACACCGACACCGAAGCCACGCCCGGCCCGCTGCACCCGCTGCCGCCGGGCGAATGGGAAGGCAACGAATGGGGCGCCACCGCCGCCCCGCGCAACACCGGCGACGAACGCGAACTGCGTGGCCTGCCCTCGCACGGCGGCGACGTCGCGTTCCTGCCGCTGGACGATGCGCGCCTGTCGCGTTCGCTGGATGAAATGATCGAACGCCGTGCCGCGTTCCTGGTCGACTACCAGGATGCCGCCTATGGCGCGCGCTACCGCAGCCTGGTCGAGCGCGTACGTGCGGCCGAAGCCGAGCGCATCGGCGGCTCCACCGCGCTGACCGAGACGGTGGCCCGCTACCTGTTCAAGCTGATGGCCTACAAGGACGAGTACGAAGTGGCCCGCCTGTACACCAGCGGCGACTTCCAGCGCCGCCTGCAGCAGCAGTTCGAGGGCGATTATCAGCTGCGCTTCCACCTGGCGCCGCCGCTGTTCGCGAAGAAGGATGAACAGGGCCGCTTGTTGAAGAAGGAATACGGCCCGTGGATGTTCAAGGCCTTCGGCCTGCTGGCCAAGCTGAAGTTCCTGCGCGGCGGCCGCCTGGATGTGTTCGGCCGTACCGAAGAGCGGCGCATGGAGCGCCAGCTGATCGCCGATTACGAAGCCACCGTGCAGCAGCTGCTGGAAGGCCTGGAGGATGGTCGCCTGGCCCTGGCCGTGGAAATTGCCAGCGTGCCCGAGCACATCCGCGGCTTCGGCCACGTCAAGGAAGCGCACTACGAACAGGCCAAGGCGCGCGAGGCTGCGCTGCTGGCGCAGTGGCGCAACCCGAAGGCGCTGCACATCGTACAGGTGGCTTGAAGGTCGCTGAAACGGTAGTGGGGGGGGGGGGGGGGGGGGGGGGGGGGGGGCCGGGGGGTGGGGGGCGGGCGGGGCGGGCCGGCGGGGGGGGGGCCCCCCCCCCCCCCACGCGCGGGGGGGGGGGGGGGGGGGGCGCGCCGCCGCGGGCCCGCCGGCGGGCGCGCCCCCCCCGCCGCCGGGGCCGCCCGGCCCCGCCCCCCCCACTACCGGTGGTTCAGCCCAACCGCCACAGCAGAAGGCGGTTGTTGGCCGGCATCGCCACGTCGCGCAGGCGGGTGAAGCCATTGTCTTCGGCCAGCGCCTGCACGGCTTCGACATCGCGAATGCCGCTGCGCGGGTCACGCGCCTTCAGCCAGGCATCGAACTGCGCGTTGCTGTCACTGGTGTAGCGGCCGCCGTAGTTGAACGGGCCGTAGACCGCCAGCAGCGCACCGTGGCGCAGCAGCGGCGGCAGCGCGGCAAACAGCGCCTGCACGTGCTCCCAGCCCATGATGTGCAGGGTATTGGCGGTGAACGCCGCATCGAAGGAGCTGCCCTCGGGCAGGGTCAGGCCCGGTGCCGGTGGCAGTTCCACCTGCAGCGCCACGGGCGGCAGCAGGTTGAGCAGCGCCGCCTCCGCGCGCCAGGCCTCGATGCCGGGCAGGTGGTCCGGGTGGTCGCTGGGCTGCCAGCGCAGCCACGGCCAGCGCTCGGCGAAGAAGGCCGCGTGCTGGCCGGTGCCGCTGCCGATTTCCAGCACCCGATGCCGGTCGCCCATCCATGGGTCGAGCGCGGCCGCGATCGGTTCGCGGTTGCGTTCGCAGGCTTCTGAATACGGCTTGCTCGACATCGGGGAACGTCCAGGCGGGGTCGGCCCATTGTGCACGAGGGGGGTGTTCTGGGCAGGGCTTGCAGCCCTGCACCTGCTTCAAGCCACGGCAACGGCAAAAGCTGGTTTCCTGAGGGTTGGCGGGGTGGGGGCGGGTGTGGGGGGGGGCGCTCAACCCACAAAAAGGGGGGGGTGGGCGCCGGGGCGCATGGGGCGGGCAGCGCCCCCCCCCCCCC